>CALCOW010000538.1 GCA_937899935.1 uncultured Phycisphaerae bacterium | reverse complement strand
CAGTCAATAGCTCAGGGCCAGTGTAGTTGTGGCCAATTCCTTGTGATTGCTCACTTAGGCTCTGGCCGATGGGGCCACCGTCAGGGCTATTGCCGACGATATCTTGCAATGAGAGTGAAGTTGCAGGTTGGACAGAGATTTCGATTGGTGCTGACCGGGCTGTTTCGTATTGCTGCTGGGAGGGATCAAAGTAGGCAAATGGAATAGCAGGAATCTCTGTGACATCCTGTGATGTCGCTCGAATGGTCTGTGTAAATATTTTACTTTGTCCCTGGATGGTTCCTGCGGGAAGTTCATCAGGCACTTTAAAGTTCGCTGTCAATGCTGGAATGCTTGCCAAGTTTGGTGGCTGGAGTCGGTCAAGATCACTGTTGATATGAGAAAGATCGGTGATCTTCATGGTTAATGTGATGGGATCACCTACCGCAACATCACGTGGCTGGGCAGTCATGCGGAATGAGTAATTGCCTACGGCTCCGGTATACCAGGGGGATCGACCCTCTCTTGGTGGTGATTTGATTTCAATAGGCGGGACGTCTGCAGTAACAATCTCGGGCGTGGTAGATGAAGGCACAATGGCTCCCCAGAAATTTTGCTCCACGCCGCGCGGGTAGTTAATAACGAGTCTTAGATCGCCGACATCGAGTTGCCCACGTTTGTCGGGAATAAAAGTTGTTTCGAACGGGTAGATGTAATACAGCTCAAGTTGACCATTGTCATCAGTACGCTTGATCAATCGTCCCCAGTCCTGAGGTATGCGTCCGGCCGAGAGTAGGCGTACAATTGATTCAGTAAAAATACCCCATTGACTTGATGGTTGAATTTGGTCGAAAGTCGCGGTTGACGACAGTCTCTGAAGGCCACGCCTTGTTTGGTATTCAAAAGGTGAGATCATAAGATTCAAAGTCAGCTTTATTGGTTGTCCGACATAAGCGATGTCTGGATCTGCAACGACTTCGAGCTTGGCGATATCACTGATGCCAGGAGAAACAACCTGCACCGATGTGATCTTGGTCTTGACTTCTTGACCATCAACATTGGCAATGAAAGGAGGGACAATGAGCAAGCCCTCTTTCTCGGGCGTCAACAGCCACGTGTACTCAATCCAACGGCTTGACTTGCCGAACATCATTTCGAAGCCCTGGCTCGTGTCATTTTGTGCTGTGAGCGTGCCGCCCTTTATATTGGTTGGCGCCATTGGGCGTTGATAGCTCTTGGTGTATTCCAATCGAACTTTGACGGGCAGCGGTACACCAACATAGCCACGTGGAAGTACATCAATGGTCATCGGCTGGGCTTGTGAGACAGCACTGACGAAAAGTACAGCGATCAAGGCAAGAAGTGAGCCAGCGCGTAGGTTCTTGTTTCTAGTTGCTTGTTTCATTTCTACCAGTCCTTGGAGGTTGGTTCATATTCTCTGGCTCGTCGGCGTTCCATCTCTTCACGCCGTTGCTTTTGCTGATCTCTGACTTTTTGCAAGAGCCGGGATGCTTCTTCCTCGGTCATTTCTCCCTCAGTACCCGAAGGCTCTGCCTCGGATTCTGATGGTTCTTGTTGCGACTGCTGATCTTGCTGCTCGGTCTGCTCTTGTGGTTGT
>CALCOW010000537.1 GCA_937899935.1 uncultured Phycisphaerae bacterium | reverse complement strand
TTGCCTTCCAAAACAACTCCATAAGAGCAATCCCAACATTCATGTTTTGCATGTCTTGTTTAAGGATCGCCTGGTTCTTGCTCATCGTCATCTTCTGGATCATTCAAATCCGACAAATTGATTTGTGGCAACTGCGGTACGGTTTGGCGAATTGGGACAATAAGTTCAGTTGGGGCCTCATCCACACTCTCATCTAAGTCAAATGGCACCGTCCAAACCGTAAATGTGTAGGTCTGATCACCAGAGTGAAAAACAATTGGAATGGTCTCCGGAAGGAGTTCTGCATTTTTATTGGGTGTGATCGTGACCATTGATGCAAACAGTGATGGTCTTTCAATGGACGCCACTTCTTTGAACTTCATTTTCCATGGCTCAATCTCAACCGAGAGATCCTCAGGTGCCACCACAGTCAATGGTTCTGGAACGGTGCCACTACCGATCTTTTGCTCCTCAACGAAGACCTCAAATTTCAGCTCACCAAGTTCTTGCTGCAGTTCCATCGCCGAGTAATTAGACCAAAGCGAAGGTGTCCGACGAGTATTCAGTTTCACTCTTAATGTTTTCGTACCGAGATTGGTACGCGTCGGATTTTCCAACCAACTCAGTCGCATCAGTATGGGAACCGATTGTTCACCTGATCGTCTTCCTGGCTTGATGGTTGCCAAGACAGATACTTCTTCATCTGGAGCGACTGTATATTCACTTGCCTCTGCCTCAGTACAACTACAACCGGACGTAAAACCCTCAATGCGAATCCATTGACTACTCTCGTTCTTAAGCACGTATGCATGCTGCAACACGTCTCTATCTGGACCCACCTCAACACGTCCGAAGTCATATTGGGTTGGCCCAGCTAAGTCGGGTATATCATCTGATCCGGATACAAAAACAACCACCAGCACGATGGCAAAAATGACGATCACCGCGAGCAAGAATAGATGAACACGCTGTTGGCCTTCAGTCATAACTTAGACTTTCCTGAGATACTGCATATCTATAGAGGATAGAGCCGCATCCTACAACCGGCTACTTACAGAAGTAGACTTCTTGCATTCTTGGCCACAAAAACAGAAACTCTAGACTCGTGCTGAAAATGCTGTGTCACAACAACCGGGACATATCTCATGCAAATGGATCGCTTTACTTCACTTGCCCAAGTTGCTCTTGGAGAGGCTCAGTCTCTTGCATCATCGATGTCACACGGAGAGCTACTCCCGTTGCATCTACTCGCCGCGTTCATTGGTGACCCTGATGGTGTTGGCCGCGTCATTCTTGAACGCGCAGGCGCGGACCTCCAACAACTGACCAGAGTGATCGATGCAGAATTAAAGAAGTTGCCACAGGTGACCTCGGATGGGCAAGTCCAGGTACCACGTACGGGAACCGAGATGATGCAGGTACTCACGAGTGCCGAGCAGGAATCTAAGAAAATGGGTGACACCGTGATTTCGGTAGAGCACCTACTACTTGGCATCGCTGACACAAAATCGATGGCTTCAGAGATTCTTAAGACTCTCGGAATCAACAAGAAACATTTATCCACCGCTGTTGATCAGCTGCGTGAGAGCTCAGGCGTCACCAACATACATGATGAGGATGCCGAATCGAACTATGAAGCGCTCAAGAAGTATGGCATCGATCTCAATGCCTTAGCCCAATCTGGAAAGCTCGATCCAGTCATCGGCCGCGACGAGGAAATTCGGCGATGCATGCAAGTGCTTAGTCGCCGCACAAAGAACAACCCTGTGCTCATTGGAGATCCTGGCGTCGGCAAAACCGCTATTGCAGAAGGCCTTGCTCTGAGAATCGTCAATGGAGATTGCCCAACGACCATGCGCCATGCCAGGATTATTGCTCTGGATGTCGGGCAGCTTTTGGCAGGCGCCAAGTTCCGTGGTGAATTTGAAGAACGACTTAAGGCCGTCCTAAGAGAAGTACAGGCAAGCGATGGCCGTGTCATTCTGTTTATTGATGAATTGCACACCATCGTCGGCGCTGGTGCCGCAGAAGGCTCCGTTTCAGCTGGCAACCTGCTCAAACCTGCTCTCGCCCGAGGAGAGCTTCGCTCGATTGGAGCGACGACCCTTGATGAATATCGTCAGCACATTGAAAAAGATGCTGCCTTTGAACGCCGATTCCAGCCAATCTATGTTGGCGAACCGACACTGGAAGACACTATTGCAATACTACGCGGCCTGAAACCTCGATATGAAGCTCATCATGGTGTGCGTATTCAAGACGGAGCACTGGTATCAGCCGCAACACTCTCCCACCGCTACATTACCGACCGCTTCTTACCTGACAAAGCCATCGACCTTCTTGATGAGGCAGCCTCTCGACTGCGCCTTGAAAACGATTCAATGCCAGCGAGTATTGACGAACTACGCCGTCGATTGATGCAAATGGAAATTGAGCGAGAAGCGCTCAAACAAGAAGGTGATAAAGCATCAAAGTCTCAACTGACAGAACTCGAACGTTCTATTGCCGAACTTGAAGAAGAAAATCGAAGGCTCACAGCTCAATGGGAAGTCGAGAAAAACGAACTTGATGAAATCAAAGCTGTAAAAGAAGAAATCGATACCAAGCACACTGAGTTGATCCAGGCCCAACGAGGCGGTGACCTTGAACGTGCAGCGCGAATTCAATATGGCGAGATACCAGAGCTTGAGGAGAGGCTTCATAGCGCTGAGACAAAACTTTCACAACGCCTCGAAGCTGGCCAGGCGATGGTGAAGGAAGAAGTTGATGCGGAGATGATTGCTGAGGTTGTCTCGAAGTGGACGGGTATACCGACAGACAAACTCGTCGAAGGCGAGCGAGAACGTCTCTTGCACATGGAAGATGAGCTGCGACACCGAGTGATTGGGCAAGATGAAGCTGTCACTGCTGTTTCGGATGCCGTCCGGCGCAGTCGTGCTGGTTTGGGCGAACCCACTCGCCCCATTGGCTCCTTCCTCTTCCTCGGTCCAACTGGTGTTGGTAAAACCGAGCTCTGCAAGGCACTGGCTGATTTCCTCTTTGACACGGAAGATGCCATGGTTCGTATCGACATGAGCGAATACATGGAGCAACATGCGGTGGCTCGTCTTATCGGTGCGCCTCCCGGCTATGTTGGCTACGAAGAAGGTGGGCGTCTCACTGAAGCGGTACGCCGCCGACCTTACTCTTTGGTGCTCTTTGATGAAATGGAAAAGGCGCACCCTGACGTCAGCAACGTTTTGCTGCAAGTGCTCGACGATGGAAGACTCACTGATGGACAAGGACGAACGGTCGATTTCAAGAACACCATTATTGTTATGACAAGCAATATAGGTTCACAAACACTCTTAGAGATGACAGAAGCAGGAGCGCTCGACGTTGAAATTGAAGCCCACATGCGTGATTTGCTTAAACAAGCACTTCGGCCAGAGCTTCTGAATCGAATCGACGAGACCATCGTTTTCCCCCAACTCTCTCGTGAACAGATCGGTGATATCGTTCGCATTCAGGTTGACTCACTGGAGCAACGACTCAGCGATCGCGGCCTTGGCATCACGCTTACCGAAACTGCCATTGATGCGGTTGCTTCAGAAGGCTTTGACCCACAATTCGGCGCGAGGCCACTAAAACGAACGATTCAGCAGCGAATTGAAAATCCTATTGCAACGCGCATACTCGCTGGCGAATATGACGCGGGCGATGTGATCGTGGTCGATTATGAGCAAGAGAACTTCACAGATCGGAAGAGCCCCGCCACTGGCCGCTCAAGTGGAATCTTTTGAAGCATTTCGCTGTAGGCTTCGTAGTTGGCTTTGAGCTCTCGGAGTGAATCCCCACCAAACTTGTCCATAAACGCAGCAGCAATTTCAAAAGCCACCACATGTTCCATCACAACACTCGCCGCTGCAATCGCACACACATCCGAACGTTCATAATCACTGCGCTCTGATTTACGAGTATTGAGATTGACGCTTTCCATACCTTGCAACAAGGTACTTATGGGCTTCATCGTACCTCGCACAACGACGGGCATCGCATTGGTCATACCACCCTCAATACCACCCGCATTATTTCGAAGACGAAGAAAACCTCTATGAGTAGATCCTTGCTCAGTTTCGTCATAGACAATCGCATCATGTACTTGCGAACCGAAACGTCGACCACACTCTGTGCCTAAGCCAATTTCCACCGCTTTGAAAGCCTGGATACTCATCACCGCTTGAGCAAGACGTCCATCAAGTTTGTCTGACCACTGGGTGCATGATCCAAGTCCAAATGGACATCCAAAAACGACCACTTCACAAAGGCCACCCAACGTATCTTTATCGATCTTTGCTTGGCGCACGTGCGCTACCATAGCTTCGGTGGATTGCTCATCCGGACAATACATGACTGATTGATCGCGATCCGTTCGCAAATCTGCAAGACGCTCAGCTGTAATTTCAACACTGCTATCAACATCAAGCATGCCTCGCACGAAACCAAACGTCTCAATACCAAATTCACGAAGCAAACACCGTGCAACCGCTCCAGCTGCAGTGCGTGCTGCCGTTTCTCGAGCA
>CALCOW010000536.1 GCA_937899935.1 uncultured Phycisphaerae bacterium | reverse complement strand
ATCTTCAGGATCGATGTACCAGTCCCACAGAGGCTGACCACTTGGATCGAGTCCTCGCTTGTGCCAGCCCTTGACTGAGTGAATTTTGATCACGTCACGAGTCAGTGGCAAACGAACCAATTCATCATGCCCCTCTCGGCGCACACCGAGTTCAACTTCAGAACCTCGGGCACCAGTAATGCGCTCAACCGCGTCGTTGGTCGTCCATCCAACCGTGGCTTCGCCATTGACTTCAACAATCACATCATCCGGCTTGATCCCGCCAAAGTAGGCCGGTGTCCCCTCAAGTGGATTGACGACCTCGATCTCACCTTTTTCATTGGGACGAATCAGAATACCAACGCCCACAAAATTACCTTCAGTGGCCTGTTGGAAACGGCGCACCTTATCCGGCCAAATGATCTCTGAAAATCGATCTAGTTGATACGTCGCTCCATCGCCAAACTCGCGATACAACAATTCGTTGGGCAATCCCACGGTGTTCTCATTCGAATCCAGTAGACGATTCAGACAGCCGAGGCACTTTCGACGTCCCTCAAACCAACTTTGGTAATCACCAGGCTGATCCATTTCGACTTCAAGCTGCTCCATCCATGCATTACGTTTTCCCTCGGTCGCCAGCAGAGGAAATGATTCGGCCAAAGAAGGCATCGTCGCCACCAAATACAGTGACTCCAGACCGCCCTGCAGCAGCGGCTCCCAACCGCTCGAGTTGATGTGCTCGGTCGCGGCCGTGTCCAGAGAGTCAACGAGCATTCTGAACTTAATGCCCTCTAAACGATCTCTCCAATTGATGATGTTTGATTCGTTCAGTGGCTCGGGCGGATCTTCACCATTTCGCTCCGCTTGCATGACACGCAATTCATGCAAACGATTCGGTGCATAGCGAGCTAAAAGCGAGACACGCCGATTCACCTTATCAAGGGCGTCTTCATATGCATTGAAGGTGCTCGATTGACGGGTATCTTCGTACAAGGTGCGAAGCAAGAACGTCAGTGATTGTACTTGCAGCCAATCACCCTCAGCCTCAGCTTCGGGAATCGTCTTTTGGGCCCATCGCACCAATTCGAGAATCTGCGGCTCTTCAAGCGCCGAATCAAATTCATCGCTGTAGGATTGAACTTCAACTGCCTTACGGAGCGCCATCTGCAACTCGCCTGCCTCTTGATGCTTGATCAATTCGGCCATCGCATCATCGTAAGACTGTGATTTATTATCAATGGCCTTGGTGACATTCTGCGACCACAAGTCATACGCGGCATCGATGTCATCATGGGACTCATCAGTGAGCGAGTCTGGGGTATTGGCGAGCAGAGCTTCGACCTGCTCACGATCACCAACGTCAGCAGCAGACCAAATTTTCTCAGCCCATTTCGATGGATCTTCTTCAAGGTAAGCAGCGACAACAACAGGTTGACCGTTACTGGCGGTCGTCTCTTGATTGGTTTCGTCGGCCTGTAGCGGCACTGTCAATGTGACGGTTAGAAAGCCAGCGCAAATCATTGGCAAATACAGTTGACTCTGAGTAGTTCCAGTTTGATTCACGTTGGACCCCTTTCATTTCTGGCCATCCGAAGGCGGCCTCACCGAACTGCGCTCCTGGTGAACCCAAGAGTGCACCAAACGAACCACCCCCTACAAAGCAGGATCGGCTGCCTTGGGTCATGCCTCCAGCAAATATCCCAAGGCAGGCCTCCCATTCTTGCAGCAGCCCCCTCTAAGTCACCCCAAAAGGAGTGCAGGAGGTATAAGATCATACGCATTGGAGCATTCTGGGTTCGCCTGAGAGCCCCCAGATACTCAACCATCCGCATCTAAGAACTTCCTAAACGCCACTTAACCCCCAGTTATGATCACGCTCAGCCAATCGATATGTCTGCTCGTCCTAACAACGCCCGGCTCAGGGGGCCCGGTCTCTGCGACTGAGAACTCACAGGTCC
>CALCOW010000535.1 GCA_937899935.1 uncultured Phycisphaerae bacterium | reverse complement strand
CCGTGGGCGGTGCCTTCGCAAGTCATTGTTACGGTGCACAAAAACTGCTCGTACTGAGCGCCGCCTGTTGACGTCAAAGCCGATCCGGCCTGGGTTCCATTGATGAAGTCGAGCAAGACGCCTGATGCTCCGGCATTTGTAAACTCGCGAAAGTGAACGCTAAAGCTAAGTGAGCCGACTTGGTCATCGCCTTTACGCAGGCCGACGATAGTGCCGCGGTCACGGATAACGATCCGATCCGCATCCTCGCCCAGAAGGTCAGCGCTAAAGTTGCCGTCCTCGTAATCGACCGTAAAGGTGACGGGCGACCCGCCTCCGCTTGTAAGTGTAATCGTTCCGTCCCTGCGGACTTTGACGACGTTAGAAAGTGCCATGTTCTGTCTCCGGTTTAGCCCTTGGGCATTGGTTTAGGTTGTTTCGCCACTCATGATGTCGAAGTCATGTAACGTGACGCTTGGGTCATCCTCAATGAGGGTTTGTGTTTCTCGGTGTTTATAGAAGTTATCCATTAGCTCTTGCATAAGGTCTTGCTGTAGGGCTGGCACAAGTTCCTCGCTGATCATTTCCCAAACGATCTCGCCTTCTGGCTTGCTTGAGCCAGATCGGGTCACATAGGCGGCATAGTATTCGCCAACCCGGTTGTTGCTGTATGGAATTCTTTTGCCTGATTTTCGCCCCCAATAAACAGGCTCATAAGTCCCGCCTCTGCGCTGAATGGTAGCATTGTTGGTTATCGTAATGCCACGCTCGTATTCCTCATTGTTCTGCACGCGGGTTTCCCACGCCCATGCAGCGTTAGAGGTCCCCTTCTGCTCCTCAGGGTAGTTGCCACTGTATTTCCAGCCCCGCCACTGTTGCTGGGCAAGGTGGATAGCATCGGCTCCAAAGCGATCAAGCACAGCCACCTCTGCATCCAGCAAGACCTTGTCCAAGTCAATCGGAAAGCTGATCGACATGCTAAATTTGCCAGGTGCTTCAGCCATTAGAAAAGCTCCCGTATTGCTCTCTGTAGCAAGTTCTGTTCTCGCTTAGGTATGGTGCGACGGCGAGCTTTTGTCTGCTGACCAGCCTCTCGCATTTCTGTGCCACGGGCGAGCTCTTTTTCTGTCCTGTCGATTTCAGCTTTGAGCAAGCGCTCAAGTCGAGGCAGTCCGGCCTTCCATACCTTTGGCACAAGCTTCTGGTACCACGGTGTTCCGCCCTCACGCACTGGGGTCTGCCCCTTACGAGTGACCCAGCCACTGTAGTAAACCATGTTTTCAAAAACGACAGCGACCCTGCCAGGGTTGGGTTGCACTCGAAAGGTCCAGCCAGCGCGGGATGTTCCAGTGCGTACCGGCCAGTTGCGTTTGATAATTCGGATCTGAGCAGACGCTTGATTGCTGATCACGCTGATTTCGCTGGGAGTTAGGGCTCGCCTTTTTCCGTGCTTCTTCAAGATGTACGCATCTATGTTTTTCAGCTGGGCAGTGGCGCGTATTCTGCCTCGGCCTTTGAGTACGTCTTTGAGTTCTTTGCCTGTAGCCATTAGGGCACCAGCGAAAGTTCGTAGGTTACCTGCAAGGAAAAGGTGGTAACCATATAAGCGCCACCGCCCTCGTAGGCATGGCTGGCAGCTCCTATGATAATCGCACCCTGCTGGGTCAAGGTGGTGTTGTTTACACTCAGGCGCTTGAGCACAGTGTGAAGGTCTTGCAGTGCTTGGCTCGGTGCTTCTAATCCATCGGCAGGCTTAACTTGATGTCCCAATGAAATGCGAAAAGTCTGGGTCATGCGAAGCCCAGCCACATCAGCACGGCCTCGTCCGGGGCTACTTGAAGGAGCAAGGCTAACAGGAGTCACCGAAAAAGAGCGGTGGATGCGCTGTGAGCTTGCCCTGGGCACCCCTAAGGGTGAGCGGGCCTGTGTAAGCCCAGCCGCGGTTAGGCGAGCAATGGTGGCCGTTAGTGCACCGTCAGGGGTCACGGTACCACCGCCTGCGCCTCGTGCCACTCAGCAGGCTGACGCTCGAGC
>CALCOW010000534.1 GCA_937899935.1 uncultured Phycisphaerae bacterium | reverse complement strand
TGGGAAGATAAGGACAAAAAGTTTCATCGAGACGGTGAAATGACACCGCGAGAGTTTGCGGCGAAGTACGTGGATATTCCTCTGGATGAATATGTATGTGTTGTTAATGATCCACGAGAGAGCAGTCCAAGAGGTCATATGTACACGGTGGAGTGCCTCGGAAATGTCGTTGGTGGAGGGCGCGTGTTGTATCTGAATGTGGAAATGGACCTTATCAAGTCTATTACCCAAGAAGTACTCGAGTCAGGTGAGCCCGTCTGGTTTGGATGTGATGTAGGGCAGCAGATGCAACGTCACTTGGGCCTCTGGGACCGTGATCTCTATACATATAACGACATTTATGACACAGAGTTTACGCTCGATAAGGCTGGCCGCTTGAATTATCACCAAACACTCATGACCCATGCAATGCTCTTTACGGGAGTTGATGTTGTTGATGGAAAGCCGCGCCGTTGGCGAGTCGAAAATAGCTGGGGAAGTGAAAAGAGCGGGCGCAAGGGCTTCTATACCATGAATGATTCTTGGTTCGATGAGCACATGTTTGAGATTGCATGTCATCGTTCGAGACTTCCAGAAGAATTGCAGGCGGTCCTAGAAGATGAACCCAGGGTGTTGCCTCCTTGGGATCCTATGGGATCTCTAGCGCAGTAACTCTGTTGAGCAAGATTCCAATCGGGTCACCGAAGTATGAAGTCTGAAATGTGGGGAATTCTCCGTGTGTCCATCTGAATCAGAACCACCAAATCACTCTGAAGATAGGCCATCTGCAGATCAGGTAGATCCGGAGAAAACACTGCTGTCGGGCGCAGAGGGCCCAAGTGACTCTGACTCAAACCTAGATCAGCAATCGCCCGATTGGATTGGCCAGAACTTGGGTAAGTACCAGGTTACGGGCCTTCTTGGGCGCGGTGGCATGGGAGTGGTTTATCGAGCGCATGATGCGACGATTGAACGTGATGTAGCGATTAAAATTCTACCTGAAGACATCGCAGAGAATTCGACGGTGTTCAAGCGGTTTTTCGTTGAGGCAAGAGCAGTAGGCAAACTTGCTCATCCAAATGTGGTTCAAATCTATGACATTGGCCAAGAGGGCCACACTCACTTCATTGTTATGGAATTGATGGATGGAGGGAATACGGAAGATCGCATTGAAAGCGAAGGGAAGTATTCAGTTCTTGCTGCAACAGAGATTTTAATTCAGGCATGCAAGGGTATTGCAGCAGCTCACGCGGTGGGGCTGATACATCGGGATATTAAGCCAGCCAACTTGCTACGCAGTCATGACAACACCATTAAGATTGCGGACTTTGGATTAGCCAAGGGTTCTGTTTCGAATCAACAGCAGTTGACCATGGAAGACAAAATCGTCGGCACCCCTTGCTTCATGAGCCCAGAGCAGTGCCGATCCCAAGGGGTGGATGAGCGTAGTGATATCTACGCATTAGGCGCAACTTATTATGCGCTTCTGACAGGATCCTATCCATATCGTGATCGTAAATCTCATGTCGAGGTTATGTATGCCCACTGTAATGACCGGGTTCCGGATCTTCGCGAAGCGTGTCCAAAGGCGCCTCGTAGTTGCCAGGATATTGTTGACAAATCAA
>CALCOW010000533.1 GCA_937899935.1 uncultured Phycisphaerae bacterium | reverse complement strand
CGGCCCCACTAATAGAGAGGTACCTCAGTGACCTCTAGAGCCGTCATGCAAAACGCATCCAAGCAGGTCAACCTTGCAGACTTTGAGCAGGCGATGGAGCTTCTGCTCAAAGAACTTCTGCCGTCGCTTGAAGGCGCTGGGTATGAGCAGACCAGTCGTTTTGCTATCCGGTTAGCGCTCGAAGAAACCTTGACGAATGCTTTCCAACATGGCAACCAAGGTGATCTCAGCAAAAAGGTGTCACTCAAGTGGGCTCTGGATGACCACGGTGCCACCTTTGAGGTGATCGATGAGGGTGATGGGTTTGATCCGGCGGCCGTCCCAGACCCAACGACTGAAGAGAATCTTGAGATTCCTGCTGGGCGCGGTTTGATCTTAGTGAGATCGTTCATGACTGAACTGCAGATCATTGCGCCGGGCAATCACGTCAAGATGCGCTACGTACGACCCACCAGTCAAGGCGTTGAGTAGTCACTGAGCGTAGCTTGCCTCATGAACTTCCGAATGCTCCCTGGTACCAACAAGGCTCATGTGCTGCTTGACAGAGTCATTCATATGATCGCCTATGCGGTTGGTCACCCTAGAATCAACACCCCCTTCAAGCAGTTGGTGTCAGTCATTGAGACTTATTGGACGACTCGAGCCAGATTTCCTACCCAAATCTATCTCCTTGATTGATACGAACACCATTCATAAGTGACCTTTGAGTTGCAAAGATCAAGACGAAACTCAAAGATCTGAGCCTACGACGCACTCCTTCTCCCACGACCGGGTGGTGATGCCGATGTCTCCAAGGTGATTGTCAATCCACTCAACCTGGTGGCACACTTTCTAGACGTCTACTCGCTCTAAGATGGACCAGTCACCGGCTCTGATCCTGCGGCAGGATAAACAATATCACCGCCAGCATGACGAACGAGACCGTCATCGTAAAGAGCGATGCACTGATCCGATGAGCGATAACAACCGCTCCCAGATTCACTTCTGCGACCCCTGGCAATGATCCTTTCAGCGCGGAGATGTGACCTGGGAATCTCCGAAACAAAACCGCCATCATCATCTTTGCGATGCAGATGGCGGTTACTTGAAATGAGCACCTGCTCAAAGCAGATACGTATTAGCGAATGTAAGAGCTTGAGGTCGAAACTGAATCCGAAAGACCTGGGAACAAGAGGTCTTCGTTCTCCTGCTGCACAATGATCTCAGGTCTTACAAGGATAAGAAGATTCTTCTCTTCTTTCTCAGTGATACGATTTGTAAAGAAGCGATTGAGCCAAGGTACCTTAGAAAGAACTGGAACCCCCACCTCGACTTCAATTTCAGTCACCTTACGTTGCCCACCAATAAGCACCGTGCCCTTGTCAGGAATAGAGACCGTGGTGTTGACGATCGTCAACTGCGTGATAGGTAACTGAATCTGACCGCTAAAATCATTGGCTGCACCTGGAATCACGTTTGCACCAGTAGCCCCTGAGTAACTCAGTGACTCAAGTTTCTCCAGTACAGAGTACTGCCATCGAACCGTCATCGTGACATAACGCCGATCCGAAGAAATCACCGGATCAACATCGAGCACAAAACCGTAGTCAAGAATCTCAACATCTGGTTGGAATGCGCCCGATGCTTCACCAACCACAGGAATGAGATTCGCTACATAAGCTTGCTGGGTTATGACTGCAACATCTGCTCGCTGGCCATTGAAACAAGTGAGTCTTGGTGCCGTCAGTGTGACATTCCGTCGATCAGCCTGTGTTGCCTCAATCAAAAGATCAACTTGGATGTCATCGAGGAACTGAATCCCCAGGCCAATCGCTGGATTGGCATTAAGAATCTGTCCACCAAAGTTGGTCACACCAGCCAGAAGATCGGTGAGCCCTAACGAGTTTTGCTGTACCCCAATTGGAGCAAAGCCCTCTTGCAATCTGATTGGGGTACCAACGGGCCCTGTCTGATAAGCAATCGTATCGCCACCACCAGCAGGAGGGTTCCCGACTGCCTGTCCGGTTGAGATAGTGTTGATATACGGTGGCGTTGCTGGGTTGATTGTATCGCCAATGCCACCATAGACCACTGCGGGATCCTTGGGGAAAAACTGCCGAGTGCCCGCCGTATCAAAGAAGTCTGAGAGGTGGGCATTTGGATCCGCCCCCAGCATGTTGTTCCACATGTCATTATTGGTATTAAAGTAGAGATCTAAATCGATACCGATTCGCTCAAACCAGTTGGTTGCCACACTGAGAAAACGCGCTTCAATATTGACTTGCAAGGCACGAACTTCCCGCAGTTCGGTCAGCAAACCCGTAATATCCTGATGGTTCTTAGGCGTGTTCGTGATGATCAAATTACCATTGAACTCATTGATGCGACCAGTAGTACCGCCCATGCTCTGCCAGCCTGCCGGATCAACATTTTCTTGGAGTATTGAGACCACACGCTCAATCGTATCCTCGCGTGTTGGCTCATTTGAAACCTCTCCATCATCAAACAGCGAGTCTGTTGAAGCCATCGACATATCTGTGCCGTTATAGGAGTTCCGCTCGGTGCCAGGCGCATTTCGATCAAGCTCTGGAGCAGAATTAAACTGCGGAATCTCAGCCAAGAGATCGCGGATGTCATACACCTTTGTCTCAGTGCGTCTTCGTAACGCCGATTCGGTCGAAACAACGACCATACCGTCTTCAACAACCCACTCTGGACGTTCAAAGTCATCGCCCATTTGCTCAAGTACACGCGTCAGCGCCTTGGATGCAGGCATCTCTGCCAGGTGCACATCAACAGGTGTATCCTTCGACACACCAATGGTGTTCAGCGCCTTCCAGTCAACGTACATGGGCGCCTCAGTCACCTGCTCAAAGAACCGCATGGTTTGACTAAAGTCATGCTGAGCGAACTGCACAGGCACCGCCGTATTATCCATGCGGTGCATGGCAATTTGATCTTCGGCCGAAAGATTGGCCCAACCTTCACCGGCACGCATCATGGTGATCTGTGGCCAATCTTCCGGGTAACTGATGATGCCACTTTTCGATTTCGGACCCGGACCACTAATATTTGGGGCAATGCCGATGGTCGCAGCCATGCCTTTGCGATCCATCTCGGCATACGTCCACTCACGTAAACGCGTCATCTCTGCGTAGTCAACGTAGAGTTCGGTGGTCATCATGATGTCACGCAATGTCAGCGCCGCTGCATTGTGTGGATCGATGAACAGAATCTCATCGATGACTTGCAAGGCTTCACGATACTTCAGCTCCATCTGCAGCTGACGAACGCGACGCATGTTCTCAGCAATCAAACGCTCACGCTGGGCTGCGGCACGACGCTCAGCTGTAGTTTTGTCTTGAGAAGCCTGTTCAATTCGAGCTTGAGCTTCCAGCGCGGCCTGTGCAATTCGCTCTTCTTCGATCTGTTCGATGAGCTGCGATGCTTGCAGATTCAGTCTCTCAAATTCAGCAACGGTAAGCACCCCACGACTGTTACTTAGTTTGAGTTTAGCTTGCACAATAGCTCTATTCGCAATCACGTAGTTGCCTTGAGCCAATTGAGCCTGCGCTTGTGCAAACGCGTCGTCAAACTCAATTAAGGCTTTCTGACGTTGTTCACGAATACGCTGTTCCGTGTCTGTCAGAGTGCTTTGCTGGTTCAGCATGGTCTGTGCTTCTGCGAGACCATCCATTGCCGCCTGATTATTCGGAAGATAGTTCAGAGCCTCAGCGTACTTTGATGAGGCGCGGACCCAATTACCCTGCGCTGCAAAATGTTCAGCTTCAGCAAGTGCCGCTTCACCGCGCGTACGCGCAATCATTCTGGCTTCTTCGTCTTGGGCTTCTTGAAACGCTGCGTCTGACGCCGAGTCGTCTATTTCTTCTTGTTCACGATCCTGAATTTCTTCTGTTTCGTCACCCGCACTTGGCGCCGGTTCGTTCTGTGCCAGCGCTGATTGCGGTAGAACCGCGATTGCTGACAAACCAAAGAGGGCCGCTGCAAGAACCAGCGTGCAAGATCGTTCCATCGTCTTCATACATCACTCCCAAACCAAAGCTGGTCAGCATTCGCTCACCACGCTGGTCGACTGCTAGACAACCACATTGAGGTGGTTATCCGATATTGGTGCGCTGATCCACATCTCCAACCTGGAAACACAGCAACCAACGCCGCATGAAGACAGACTTAAAGATGGATGAGTGCCTCAAAAGCACACTCGGAACCTCTTGCCCCGGCCCACAAGCAGGCGGCTCCACCACCGAGCTATCCTCGTTTCAGCAAGGTAGCGTACTTCGCCCGGTAATCACTCGCAAGGCATGAAAACGCCACTTGGGACCATCACGCTGTGACCGTCACTGAAGCATCCAAAAGCATCTGGGCATCGAGCGGCCGTGGATCTTGCATCATGCTTCTAAAGCAGCGGAAGAGGTCTTGAGCATCATGTGGCCCTGGCGAGGCCTCAGGGTGGTATTGAACGCTAAAGATTGGTCAGGGTGCCTAAAGCCAGCTACCGTATCATCGTTTAGATGGCGATGAGTGACCTCAAGGCCAACCGCCTTTAAAGAGCCTTCATCAACGCAAAAACCATGATTTTGGCTGGTAATCTCGACTCTTCCGGTAAGTAAATTCCGAACCGGTTGATTCGCCCCTCGATGCCCAAATTTGAGCTTGTATGTGGTGGCCCCAAGAGCCAATGCCAGCAGTTGGTGTCCCAAGCAGATACCAAAAGTGGGTATTCGGCCTGCGACAGCCCTCAGTGCCTCAATGCCATCAGTCACTGCGGCGGGATCTCCAGGCCCATTGGAGACCATCAAACCATCAACATCACCTTGTTGAATCAAATCCTCAAGGCGAGAGGCAAGGGCGCCGGCTGTCACTGCCTCTACAGTACAGCCCATATCACATAAGTTCCTATATATATTGCGCTTAGCTCCACAATCGAGGGCCACAACGCGAAATTGTCGGGAACCCGATGCGGTTTCGCCAGGACCCCACTGCCCCAACGTCTCATTCCAGGCCCCAGTGGCTGTCGGAGCAACCTCATCAACAAGATTTCGACCTTGCATAGGATCAGTGGCCCGAATTGCTTTAATCAGGGCCTCATCCGACGTATTTGGATCGCTACAGATCGCCCCACGCATCACACCTTGCATACGCAACCGCCGAACAAGGGCTCGGGTATCGATCCCGCTAATAGCTGGCACTGCTGCTTGGTTCTCCGAAGTTGAGCCCAACCATTGTTCTAATGACTGCTCGGCGCGGCAGTTGGACCAGCGGCGAGCCACCTGACGCATGACAAAACCAGCGACACGCGGCCCACCAGACTCCACATCCTCGGCCGCGACCCCATAATTGCCAATCTGAGTTGCGGTCATCACCAAGATCTGACCCGCATAGCTAGGATCTGAAATGGCCTCCTGATACCCGGTTAAAGCTGTGTTGAATACAACTTCTCCAAACCAAGTCCCTGGATGACTGGCAGCAGCCAAAGCCTGGCCCCGAAAGATCGTTCCATCTTCGAGCGCCAAACGAGCCGTCAAGTCTATTCCTGGTGGTGTTTTCATAGTCTGCCCCAGGAAGTGTAGAGGCTGACCGACTTGGTTGCCAGCAAACAATACACTCGTACACATCAGTACTATTGACTGTTGCGATGTCTCACCTTTTTCCCCAGGCTCAGCCAATTGCCTACGCACACGTCGCTGTTGAGCGAAGCGTTGATCGTTATCCCCACGGGCTGACCTATGCCATTCCAAAAGAACTTGAGGGCCTCTTGCCTGGCCGACGAGTGGTGGTGCCACTGGGTACCGGGAATACGCCAACCCCTGGATATATCGTCGATCTTTGTACGAAGCTGACTGATCTACCTAACGCACCACAAGATCCTGAATTGATCAAGCTGATTTTGGAAGCTAATCAAGCATCAAGCTCGCTTCCTCTGGAACTCATTGAACTGGCCAGGTGGATTAGTAACTACTACGTCACACCTATTGGAATGACGCTTGCTGCCATGTTGCCCGCAGCCGTTAAAAAGCAGGCTGGACAGCAACGTATCACCCTCGTTGATCGAGATGAGAGCATCGCGATACCGCCACGACTGCCACCCAAGCAAGCCCACGTGGTTGCCACCATACACGAGCTTCCACCAGACGAGCGACCCGTCGAAATGCAACGCCTCAAAGGCTTATGTGATCTGGGTACGACTGGTCCAATCAAACGACTTATTGAAAAGCAGATACTAAAGAAAACCGAGACCAATACCATACAGGCGACATGGCAGCGATCGACGCAGGTCGAAGCAATGGCGCCCTCATTAACCAAACAACAAAGCAACGTCATTGCTGCGATGACACCGGTGCTCTCTCAAGGCTTTAGCGCACACTTATTACATGGTGTTACGGCCTCAGGAAAAACCGAGGTCTATATACGACTAATCGAAACGGTGCTGGCGTCCGATCGCACCGCCATTTTGCTCGTCCCTGAGATTTCTCTTACACCGCAAACAGCCAGTCGACTGATCAGTCGATTCCCCGAACAGCATGTGGCTATATTGCACTCTCAACTGACCGCTGCCCAGCGCCACCAACAGTGGTCACAGGTTTCCTCTGGACAAGCCCGCATTGTGATCGGGGCTCGCTCAGCGGTCTTTGCTCCTCTGCCGGCAGATCAACTTGGCATCATCATCGTCGACGAGGAACATGATGGTTCTTATAAGCAAGATCAAATGCCACGCTATCACGGCCGCGATGTGGCGATCCGACGCGCACAGTTAGCCGGGTGCCCCGTGTTGCTGGGCAGCGCCACACCTTCGATGGAGAGCTGGCACAACGCAAAGCGAGGCATCTATCAGTTGCACCGAATGCCCGATCGCGTTCCTGGCATGCGTCTACCTCAGGTGCATATCGTTGATCTCACAAAAAGCCCAAAACAACCTTCCCAGAGTGGCGGCGTGGCCCCAAGTCTGCTCAGTCCGATTCTGGTGACCGGTATTGAACAGACGCTCGCCGAAGGCGGGCAAATTCTGCTGTTGCTTAATCGTCGAGGCTATGCCAACTACATTATGTGTGCGACACAACAATGTGATTGGGTCATGCAGTGTGATCATTGTGACGTAACAATGGTCTACCATCGCAATGTACCCACTGCCAAGGCAGGTTACGTTCGCTGCCACCACTGCCTCACCCAACAACGACTGCCAAAATCATGTCCTCAATGCAGTCAGAGAGTCGCTACGCTAGGGCTCGGTACACAGCGCGTCGAAGAAGCACTGCGAAGACGATTTCCAGAACTCGACAATGAACACAGCTTGACCCGTGTCGATTCAGACACGATGGGTCGCACAGGGGCGATTAACTCAGTCTTAGACCGACGTGGCTCGGGGGAGATTCGTGTGCTCCTCGGTACCCAGATGATCGCCAAGGGTCTTGACTACCCTGGGGTAAAACTGGTTGGCGTGATCAATGCAGATACAGCCCTGTCACTGCCGGATTTTCGGGCATCTGAACGAACCTTCCAACTGGTCAGCCAGGTTGTTGGTCGGTGCGGACGAGCGGCTGATGCCAGTGCAACAAAGGGAGATCAATTCGACATTAAGCAGCCGGTCCATTCGGCCACGGCGATTGTGCAGACCTTCAATCCCACGGCACCAGCAATCATTTTGGCGGCGGAGCACAAGTATGAACAGTTCGCTGAACTGGAACTTGGTGGCCGCGATGAGGTTGGGCTGCCACCGATTACGCGCCTGGCGCGGATTGTCTGTCGCGATCGTGAACTGGCCAATGCCACGGCAGCAGCCGCTGCTCTTGCGGCGAACCTCGTCCCTCTCTGTTCAACCCAAGTGCGTTTGCTGGGCCCTGCCCCTGCCCCTATTGCACGCATCTCCGGGTATTTCCGTGAGCAGATTGAACTGATTGCCGACACGCCTGTTGCCCTCCAGCAGGTCCTTGCAGCAGCGCGAGGTCGCGGCATCTTGAATGCGAACAATCAGGTTGCCATCGACGTCGATCCGGTCATTTTGCTCTAACCAGTGCGAACGCCAATGAGCCCCAGGCCAAGGCGAAGGTAATAATGGCCTGATTCATCCTCTGGCAAGATCAATACAACACGTATCAGAGCAGTCACCTCGCCGCTCGAATGGGTACAATGCACGCCTTCATTGCGAGAGCTTTCGGATCTCGTCTTTTCGCAGGTCCTCTTGATTCAAACTGACCGCCGACCTCTTGAGTAAACCAAAAGACACCGTGGACCAGACTCCAGACACACCAGATTCACCAGAAACATCAGCACCGCTTGATCGCTCTATCAACGGGTGGAATGCAGAGTACCTGGATGCCATGTACCACCGCTGGGCTGTTGATCCAGCTTCGGTGGAAACACCTTGGCAGCGCTTCTTTGAGGGGTTTGACCTTGGCACGCGTCTCGCTGAAACAGATGAACAAGACACCGGCGGCACCAGTAGCGATTCCACGAGTCTGCCAGGACCATCCATACCCGACGATGAAGTCGCTCAACATCTGTGGGCGCAAAATCGTGTCTTTGGGTTAGTCCATCGTTTTCGAACACTCGGCCACCGCGCAGCGGATCTTGATCCACTTGGCTTGCGTGCTCGCAACACTGAGGGACTCTCATTAGAGAGTGTTGGTCTCTCTGACGCTTATCTTGATCAGAAGTTCAACGCACAAGGTTTACCACTACCCGATCCAACACCGCTTCGCGACATCGTTGACCTGCTAACGCGTACCTACTGCGGGCACATTGGTGCAGAATATATGCATATCCAGGACATTGAACAGCGTCGCTGGGTACAAGAACGTCTTGAGGCGGTTGGTGGCCGGCCAACGTTTCCCACTGAGCAACGCCTTCGCATGCTACGGAACCTCAACAAGGCAACAAATCTCGAATCCTTCTTGCATACGCGTTACGTAGGCCAAAAGCGTTTTGGTCTTGAAGGTTGTGAGTCACTGATACCAATGCTCAATGAGATTGTTGAAACTGGCGCCGCCGGAGGTGTCGAAGAGCTTTCCCTAGGCATGGCTCATCGCGGTCGTCTCAATGTGCTGGTTAATGTGCTTCATAAAACATACGGCGAGCTTTTTACAGAGTTTGAAGAGTCACTTCTTGAAGACTTTGTCGAAGGCGGCGGTGACGTCAAATATCACCGTGGCTACAGCGCCGACTTTGAAACCATTGGTGGCCATCCAATTCACCTGACGCTGGCTTCGAATCCAAGTCACCTCGAGTTTGGCCACTCGGTCGTGCTAGGCCGCGCTCGGGCCAAGCAAAGACTGCGTAGTGACGAGACACGATCAAAGTGTGTGCCACTCCTGATACACGGTGATGCCTCATTCCCAGGACAAGGCATCGTGGCCGAAATGTTGAACCTCTCTCAGCTTGATGGGTACACCGTTGGCGGCACCATTCACGTCGTGGTCAATAACCAGATTGGGTTTACCACGAATCCACATGATGGCTTCAGTGGTCACTACTGCACTGATCTTGCCAAGACAATTGACGCACCAATTTTTCATGTCAATGGCGATGATCCTGAAGCATGTGCCTTTGTAGCATTACTCGCTCTGGAATATCGACAAACCTTCAATCGTGATGTCGTCATTGATCTCTGGGGTTATCGCCGTCATGGTCACAACGAATCAGATGAACCAACGTTTACCCAACCAGCTTTCTATGAGGCGATTGGCAAACACCCAACGGTACTCAAGCAATATGAGCAATACCTTCTTGACCAAGAGGCCATTTCTCAAGCTGAACTTGAGTCAATGGATCAGGAAATCCAAACGGCTTTAGATGCCTCTCAACAAGTGATCAAAACCAAACCAGTACCATCACCCGTGCAGGCGTTCCGCAATGTCTGGAGAGGGTTGAGCCAGGAGTACACAGAAGATCCTGTTAAGACCACTGCAACTCGTGATGAACTTGACTTGATTGCAAAGGCGCTGAGCACGGTTCCTGAGGGTTTCACGCCACATCGCAAGCTCAAACGCTTACTGAACTATCGAGGCCAAGCAATTGCGCAAGACGAGCCGATCGACTGGGGTCTTGGTGAAATGCTGAGCTATGGCCTTTTGTTATTACATGGCCACGCCGTCCGTTTGACGGGGCAAGATTCCGAACGAGGCACTTTTAGTCATCGTCATGCCGTGCTCTTTGATCAAAACACCAATGAGCCATACATACCACTTGACCACATCGCTGAGAATCAGGCCAAAATTTGCTTGCATAACAGTCCACTCTCAGAAGCCGCGTGCGTTGGCTTTGAGTATGGCTACTCTTTGGGTGATCCCCGCATGCTCGTAATATGGGAAGCGCAATTTGGCGACTTTGCTAATAGCGCCCAAGTACTACCTGACCAGTTTGTTGCATCTGCTGAAATTAAGTGGAAACGCTCTTCTGGACTCACACTTTTCTTGCCGCACGGCTACGAAGGAATGGGCCCCGAGCATTCTTCAGCGCGTCTTGAACGTTATCTCACGCTCTGTGCGCACAATAATCAAATGGTGTGCAACCCAACGACGCCAGCTCAAATTTTTCACTTGTTACAACGACAGATGGAAAGAACGTTCAGGAAACCATTGGTGGTCATGACCCCAAAGAGTTTGCTACGAAACCCACTTGCGACGAGTCGTGTGACCGATTTCACTGAAGCCACATTCCAACGGGTCATCGACTGTCCATTCACGAAAGATCCTCAACGTATCAAGCGTCTTCTGTTCTGCTCTGGCAAAGTCTACTACGACCTCATTGACCAGATGAGCAAAGCTGAAGCTGACGATATTGCCATCGTAAGAGTCGAACAGCTGTACCCAGTGCATGACCCCGATTTTGAAACCATTCTCAATAAGTACAGCAATGCAGAAGAGATCATCTGGGTGCAAGAAGAGCCTCGCAACATGGGCGCCTGGCAGTTCATTCAAGACGCCTTCCGGCATCGCTATGGGATCATGCTTGACTACATTGGACGCGAAGCCAATGCTTCACCTGCGGAAGGGTCAAACAAAATGCATAGGGCTGGGCAGCAGCGCATCAAGACCGCCGCGGTCGGCGTAGCCAAAGCCGATAGAAAGCCCCAAACGGCCCGGTTTGGTGATGATGATCCGTATCATCTGATCATCGATTCACGCCGACAGAAAGCCCCCAGCTTCAAGTGGAGCAATTCGAGTTCCCAAAAATCCGGCTCCAACGGCTCTAAGAAGACAAAGAAGAAGAAAACGAGTGGTTCGAACAAGACGACCACCAGAGCACGCAAGAAGACAACCAGCCGATCGACGAAGCGACGCTAGTGAACCACCAGATCAGTTACAATGATCGTTTCGCTTGATCAACTAAGTTCTTAATCCGGGTAATCACTTATGGCCACCAACATTGTCATTCCAAGTCTTGGCGAGTCAATAGTTGAAGTCACCGTTGGGCGATGGCTAAAAGAAAATGGGTCGTTCGTCCAACAGGATGAAATGCTCGTTGAAATAGAGTCAGATAAGGTGACGCAGGAACTCCCTGCTGCGACCAATGGCCAACTCGCCATTACGGTCCAAGAAGGCGAGGAGATGAAGGTTGGTGATGTGATTGGATCGATTGATGAATCGGCCCAGCCCTCGGCAACACCACCGCCAGAGGACACGCCACCAGCAGCTGCACCAACGTCACAGCCCGCCGCCGTTGTTGAGCAAGCGACCTCACAAGCACCTGCCGCAACTGCACCTGCACCTGCTGCACCTGCACCTGCACCTGCACCTGCTGCAACTACACCTGTCGCTGAAGCAACCTTCGCTCGGCGCAGTGATCCGGTGCCCACGCCTTTAGCACGCAAAGTTGCAGAGGCCGCCGGCGTTTCACTGACTGATGTCCATGGCACTGGCCCTTCGGGCCGCATCACCAAGGCTGATGTCATGGCCGCTGAAACAAGGCAACCGCCTGTGGTAGCCGCCCCGGTTCAGGCTACCTCACAGGAGCCACCAGCCTCTGAA
>CALCOW010000532.1 GCA_937899935.1 uncultured Phycisphaerae bacterium | reverse complement strand
ATTTCCGAACTGCGGCCATATGTCAGTGATGAAGAAGTACCAATGGAATACGTTGGCCCGATCGGGAAAGCCAAATGGAAGCTCAGCTCAAGCTTTGATCTGGCCAAGTTCATTCTTCGGACGACACTTCAAAATACGCTGCGAAGGCGCAACGATAGCAATTAATGGGTCTGCCAAGGTGTCTGATCAGCATCGGCAATCGCCACAGACCAGGACCCCATCTCGCCGAGGCGTTGATTAAGAATTGGCAGGTAGCCTCTTTCGGTATTGGTGTGCCCTGCGAGTATCACGCTCATGCCATTTTGAGTGGCTGTGAGTAGGTCGTGATGCCGGGCCTCACCGGTCACAAAAAGTTGGCATCCCGCAGCCATGGCATCTTTCATGAGTGATCCGCCAGCACCACAACACACACCAACGCGATTGATGTCGCTGGTATCTGCTGCTGCGACTCGAAGTGATTCGACACCAAGATGGGCTTTTATGAGAGCGATGAGTGGTTCGAGTTTCTGCGATTGCGCCAACTCAATCACGCGACCAGGCCCGGTCGTGGCCTTTGGCAGTGCCAGCAAGGGATAAATGTCGATCGGCACCTCTTCATACGGATGATGCTCGTTGAGCGCCTCAACAGCAGCAGGCAGGTTGGTCTTTGGGCAAACCATCTCAAGTCGATGTTCATCAACCATCTCTAAGTTTCCAACCTCACCAATAACAGGATTGGCTGCCTGGCCGGGCAAGAAGGTGCCGGTGCCTGAGATCTTGAACGAACAAGATTCATAGTCGCCAATCGCACCACATCCAACTTTGTAAAGAGCCGAACGTATCTGATCGGTATGTGTCTCAGGTACAAAGGTAACCAGCTTGCACATGTCACTATTAGCATCAAATGAAGTTGATACCAGCGATGTGATTTGACCTGGCCCAACAGACGCGGCCAGCCAATCCGTCATACCATTGGCAGCTGCATCCAATGCGGTATGCGGCGCGTAGATGGCAATACCTGCTCTGGCCGCTGCCAAGATAAGTCCCGGTGCACCATCACCACTCAATCGCTTAACGGGCGCAAAAAGAGGTGGATGGTAGCTCACCACTGCATTGGACTTCTTCGCCATTGCCTCTTCGAATACGGCTGGCGTCAAGTCAATGGTCAACAAGATTCGATCAGCGTTCCAATCACCTTGGCCTACCAACAGACCGGTGTTATCCCAATCACAAGTACCCTCAAGTGGCGCTATCGATTGCATGGCCGCGACCAGATCACCCACGTTCATCTGTTTGACTCCTGGCTTGCATCATACGTTCCGACGACGACCTTCGTGACCATCATGCCGCGCCGCTCTGATGAGACTCCACACAAGAGCAACATACACCGGCACATAGGCAATGAAAAAGACCCACCACGAGACGTCCCAGTCATGGGGACGTATCCAGGCGGCATACCCAAAGCTGATGGTCAGTGAGGCGATCCACAAAGCCACACTTGGCGCCATCGGCATCATGGCGAGCGGCCAGAGTAAATACCAAGGGTGAGCCGCTGGTGACAGAAGCACCATGGCAAACAAAATGAGGCGCGCCGCTGACCATTTGGGCAGTCCTTTGAACACCACCCAGCAAATGATCGCCAGCAACAAGACCAAACAACAGCCCCGGGCCACCTGCTCTTGACTGTCATTGGTCCAATCAATGCCAAATGACTCAAAGCGCTGAATCAGCCAAAGCAGTGGTTCGTAAATACTGCCAAAGTGCGCCCACTTCAAGGTAAAACGAGAAGTGGTTGACCATAGATTGGTGAAGACTTCGCTTCCCGCAAACAAAAATGGACTGGACACCAAGAAACAAACGAAAATGCCGAGCACGAAAGCGCCCAACCAATCAAGCGGTCTACAGCGCCGCAGTAAGACTGGTGCAAGAAAGACGGTGATCGGTTTGACCAAAACGGAAACCGCCAATGGAACAATCCATATCCACCAAGAGCGTGTGCGTTGGTCTGCAAGCAAGAGCGCTAAGACGAAGAGAAACAAGCCAATCGGTTCTTGATGTCCCGAGCCAGCCACTTCGGTCACGACCAGTGGATGCCAAGCGTACAGTGCCACCCACCACACAGAGCGTTGGTGCTGCCATGTGATCACCAACAACAAACAGATCACCAGAACATCAATCAGGCTGAACAAATAACGCTGCAGGTTAACTTGTTCTGACGCAGAAGCGCTGCCATTGTTGGCAAGCACAGCGCTCAAGCCGAATACCCATTGACTTGTTGGCAAGTAGATGGTGTGTAACTCTGGGTTGTTCACCCGAGCAAGCACTTCACCCTCGCCTGACCACATCAATGCCCGGTTATTGATCACCTGCTGAGCACGTTCAAGAGGCGTTGCAAGATAAGGATTCTCGCCATGAGCTACGGCTTGACCATCGACGACATAACGATAGACATCGTCGCTCAACTGCGGTTGACTTGTGGCCACGACCACCACACGCACGGCGACCGCAACGGCCACGAGCAACAGCACGTCGCGCCATCGAAATGAAACCAGAGCACCGCGCTGCCACAGCCAGAGCAACAAACCCGTAAGGCCCAACCAACCCACGCCCAGGGCCAGCCACCAGCGCCAAAGCATCATGGCCCCACCATGAGCGTTGGCCAAATCCATGAGTGCCAATGCCCAAGCGGTGAACCCTAAGCCGACCGCGGCACCGATTAGTGAAATCCACAGCAGCCAACCCCAATAAGAGGAAAGGCCTACGAGGTCTGGTTTGTTGTGAAGATCGGGCACCAGGGCATGGTAAGGCAGGGTGGACCACGGCACGGGCCTTCTGTGGCAAGACTGGTTGGTGACCCCCAATCAAGGGCCTACTATATTGCCTGTCTCGCTTGTCTCTCCTGGTTGCCTGATCGAAGCAGCGGCACTGAGCCGATGAACGATCCAGACTACCACCAACTTATGAACCCCTCTTTGTGGAGCAGCAGCCAACCATGCTGAATATGCGATCAAGTAACCCAGCCCTCACACAGTACGCTCGCTCTGGGCCTCAAATGGCTTCGTATGAGCAGACCGCGACTGCAGAGATCTCTGGCATTGTCAACAAGACGGCAATCCTGGTCACCATCACCATCATTGGCGGTGTGGTTGGGTACGCCGTGACACCGACCATTCCTTGGATTTTGTGGGTCGCTATGATTGGGAGTTTAATTTTTGGGCTCGTCGCTGCCTTTGCAATCGGTGCCAACCCCGCCAGAGCAAAGTGGCTCGCCCCCCCC
>CALCOW010000531.1 GCA_937899935.1 uncultured Phycisphaerae bacterium | reverse complement strand
AGATGGCTACTGGCTCGGACATAAGCCACCACAATAGGCACCCAACGTCCGACCGCCAAGTTATCTCAGCTACTCACTGAATCTCGGCTTGATTGAACGAGAAAGGGTCGTTATCAATGTTCCATGGCTCAACGACCCGCGACAGAGATAAAAGGCCAGCGTTTGGATGGATCACGCCTCGTAGATGAGGTTGCGTCAAGCCTTCGGGAAACCGCTGAGGCAGTGACACCATGGTTCCTCAAGAATATGCCACAGGTGTATTTCCAGGACACCGACCATGCGACCCAGCTGGTCCACCTTCGAGCGATTATTGCAGCCCGTGCCTCGGGCCGCCCTATCGAGCTCACGCTCCGTAGTGAGGATGGCTCGCAATGGACCAGCATGCGTCCATTGGACTACCCCGGTGTCTTAGCTGAGCTGGCCAAGGAACTGCCAATCGACCTTCCACTTCGTGCCGCCAAAATTCACACGGCGACGGATGGGCAACTGGTTCTCGACACATTCGAATTTGGGGATACCCCACTCTTTGATGAGAACGATCCCGAACAAGCGGCCAAACTTGAGCATACATTGGCCTATGCCTCTGAGCAGCTCACAGAATGGTCGCACCAGGAAGTTGTTGACTTTTTCAGTCGATGTAATGCTGACTACGTTATGACAGTGACGCCTCTGCGCATGAGTGCGCACTGGGCACTGTTCAAACGCGTTTCAGGCACTGATGGAACTGCTGTCCAACTTGAAGCCGAAGCAGATCCCCGTCTCTCGCGCATCGTTGTCACGGTTGGTAATTCGACGAGACGTTCGATGCTGGAGCGTATCGCCGAACGAATGAGTCGATCTGGAATCAATATTCGGCGTGCGTACCTTGACACGATTGACGATGGTGCCAATGGCTCTATCAGTATGCTTGGATTTGTGGTGCAAGGCCCCGATGGCAACGCCATCGATCCTGAAAGTCAGCTGTGGAAGTCTGTTCATGATGACCTGCTTCGAATCAAGTGGCTTGATTTGCGTACGTTGTCACTTGCCTATCGTCATCCAGAACTTGATCTCACACGTGCTGAGATCATTACCGCATTAGTTGACCTCTGCTATCAGGTACTTGTCAAAGAAAATCCATATGCCTTTACCCCCGCTCGGCTTATCACATTGGCTGAGCGCAATCTTGTGATTTCACTCGCGATCGCCGAATTGTTTTTAGCTCGATTCGACCCTGAAAAACCACTGACTGATGTCGAGTTTGAGACCAGACGGCACGAACTTGATCAAAAACTCAGTAGCAATGTTGATCTCGAAGATTCACGAATGGCTCTTCGCAAAATGTTAGAAGCAGTTGGAGCCGTACTTCGGACCAATGTCTATGTTCCAGATCGTTACGGCCTTTCAATGCGCATCGAACCTCAGTTCCTCGCCACCACGGAGCGTTCAAATATTCCATACGGCGTCTTCTTCGTACATGGCCGTGGCTTCAATGGTTTCCATGTGCGATTCCGAGACATTGCCCGCGGTGGTGTAAGAGCTGTTCATCCACACAGTGCCGATCAGTTTGCCAGGGAGTCAGAACGTCTTTATGACGAGGCGTACAATCTCGCCAGCGCTCAGCAACTGAAGAACAAAGACATCCCCGAAGGTGGCGCCAAAGCCACACTTCTGATATCACCTAACTCACGAACCACGAGATCAGTCAAAGCTTTTGTCGATTCAATTCTGGACCTCATCACCCCTGCCCCAGAAGTGAGGGCTCATATCCACGACCGCTTCGGACGAGATGAGTTGCTCTACTTTGGCCCAGACGAGGGCATTACGCCGGAGATGATTGAGTGGATTGTGGATCGTGCTGAAAGGCGCGGCTATCCACTGCCAACGGCTCTGATGAGTTCCAAGCCTAGCGCCGGCATTAACCACAAAGAATATGGTGTCACCAGTGAAGGCGTTCATGTCTTCCTCCGCGTTGGCCTAGAAACGATTGGCATTGACCCTGAAAAAGATGACTTCTCCATTAAGATTACTGGTGGCCCTGATGGTGATGTGGCTGGCAATCTTTTGAAAATTCTTGATGAGAACTACGGCAATCGATGCCGTATTGTGGGCATCGCCGACGGAAGTGGCTGTGCGGAGGATCCCGATGGGCTGAATCACGAGGAACTGCTGCGACTCTTCCGAGCCACCCTTCCCATTGCAAGTTTCGACCAGAGCCAACTAGGACCAAAAGGCAGAATTGCTGCGATCGATGAGCCAGATGGGGGGCATCTGCGCAATACCCTTCATAATCGAGTCCAGGCTGACGCTTTCGTACCTTGCGGCGGCAGGCCAAATGCCATTCACGAAAATAATGCGCACGAGTTTCTCAATGATGATGGAGAACCTTCGAGCAAACTCATTGTTGAAGGTGCTAATTTATTCCTGACACCTGAAGCCCGGCAGTACCTTTGCCAACATGGGACCTTGATTTTAAAAGACAGCTCGGCCAACAAATGCGGAGTGATTTGTTCCAGTTATGAGATTGCTGCGTGCATGCTACTAACCGAAGAGCAGTTCTTATCAATCAAATCTGTTTTTGTTGCTCAGGTGATCGAGAAGTTGAGAGAGTTGGCACGGCGCGAAGCAGAATTATTGACACGGCTACACCGACAACAACCACAGGTTCCCGTACCTGAGCTGAGCATTCGCCTAAGTCGCGTCATGATTCGTACCGCCGATGCAATTGAGGCTGCTATTGAACAAGTACCTGAGTCAGATGAAGGCTTGCTTAAGTATCTTGTTAAAGAGCA
>CALCOW010000530.1 GCA_937899935.1 uncultured Phycisphaerae bacterium | reverse complement strand
TGCGTCTCCCCATGCGACGACGGTTCCATCATCGCGCAGGGCCAGGGAATGAAGGCCGCCGGCAGCGATTGCCTGAATGTTTGTCAGTCCCGCAGGGAGCGTGGTTTGACCACGGTCATTTTCTCCCCAGGCGACTACGGTTCCGTCGAATCGAAGCGCTAACGAATGATGCAAGCCTGCGGCGATGGCCCGCACACCATTCAGATCTGCGGGGACATCGCATTGTCCAGAATCGTTTAATCCCCAGGCCACCACGGTGTGGTCATCGCGAAGTGCCAGCGAGTGACTGTGACCAGCGGCGATTGCGACTGCCTCATTCAGATCATCTGGAACCGTTGATTGACCGTGTTCATCGTTGCCCCAGGCGACCACGTTGCCATCGGCTTCAATGGCCAAGGAGTGAAAGTAGCCGGCAGTGATATCAATCACCTCTCCGAGATCACTCGGTACGTCGAGTTGCCCATAGTCTTCTTCACCCCATCCGATGATCCCGGTTCCCCATGCGACAATGGTGCCATCGGATTTCAGCACTAGACGATGGCGGAGACCCATCGCGAAGTCGCGAGCATCAGTGAGATCATGAGTCACAGTGGGCTGGATATCGGTTTGCCCCCAGAGGTTGCTGCCCCATGCGGCAACCGTACCGTCAGACTTCAATGCGGCGGAATGCCATAAGCCTGCATCAATTTGCGTAACTCCAGAGAGACCGTCGGGAATGGTTGATTGGCCCCATCCGTCATGGCCCCAGCCAACCACACTTCCATCGCTTCGAAGTGCCAGTGAGTGGTATCCACCTCCGGCAATCGCAATCACGTTTGTCAGATCAACGGGCACATTGCATTGACCATGGTCGTTCAGGCCCCAGGCGATGATGGTGCCGTTGGCAAGCAACGCGAGAGAATGCCCTGAGCCTGCCGCAATCGCAGTCGCACCTTCAAGTCCGTCGGGGACATCACATTGGCCATAGTCATTGTTTCCCCAGCACGTGATCCGACCGTTGGCATCCAGAGCCATGGCGTGACGATCGCTGGATGCGATTGCCCGAACAATGCCCAGGTTCTCGGGGACCATGTCAATGTTGTCGGGACTGTATCCAGACCCTGTCACGTTTCCGGATGAGTCAAGCAGAAGTAAGAAGGATTCCGTATTGAAACTCGAGTCGTCGTTTCCATTGGCCATCGCAGTGACTTCTGGGAAAGTGCCATTGCGGATGACCGGGGGGTCTGGAACGGCATCGAAGTGGAATGCCATAATGGTGTTGTCATCACGGAGCGCGTGCATCCACTCGTCTCGACCAGCCAACAAGAGGCATCGAAACTGGATGCCAGTGGCGACCGCATATGGATAGGTCCAAGGAGTGTATCTTTCTAAGGTGTCATACGGGGCCTCGCCCCAGACGACCACCTGGCCGTCTTTTCGCAGTGCCATGGTGAACGCATCTCCAGCTTTAATGGCAACTACATCGTTCAATTCTGTTGGGAGATCAAGGTATTGACCACTGCTTACATTCCAAGCGCTGAATCTTTGGCAGTCCTCTTGTCCCGCGAAGGAGATTGAACAGATGTTGGCGATAAGAAGGACGGCAAGGCATGACGTTGTAGTGTGTAGCATGAAAAAATCCCATGGAAGATCGAATCATGGTTGTTGCAACCATTGATGGCAACAACCTTCATAAATTGGCGAGCATCAATTCATTTGCGCAAGGGGAGCAAGTAAGACACATGTCCTTAAGATGGGATTGGATGGCAGTTGCCTTGTGGTTCAACAAGGCGGTCGCTCATGTCTGTGGCCATCATCTGATCTCTAGGGGGCTAGCTCACTCGTTCAAAACTTGTGCCACCTTGCTTCGCGGCTACTGTGTCATGTCTTGGGCACAGCGCGCTCTTGCAGCTCTGTGGGACTTTGTGAAAAAAATGCCCATTTACTTCAAGCAGAATTCAATGGGTTTGATTAGAAGGGGGCGGGGCTGGAGAACTTCAACCAATCACCGGTCTTTGGCTCCCAGAATGCCAGATGGCTGGCATGGAGTAAAAGGCGCGGTGCCAGCGTTGGATCTCCATACAGAGAATCCCCAAGAATGGGGCAGCCGAGCCCACCTTGATCTCGAGGGGTGGCTGCATGAACACGCAGTTGATGGGATCGCCCTGTAATAGGACGCAGCTCAAGTAAGGTGTTGTCATCAGTCCGCTCCAGGACTCGGTAGAGCGTGCGTGCTTGACGTCCTTTTTCGTAGCAAACTTTCTGGCGTGGTCGGTTCGGCCAATCCACGATCAGGGGTAGGTCGACAGCGCCTTCATCTTCAGATACCTGTCCTTCCACTCGCGCGAGGTAGGATTTGCCTACTTTTCGGTCTTGAAATTGTTTGGCCAGCGTTCGGTGGCTTTCAGCATTGAGAGCGACGACAATGAGGCCGCTGGTATCCTGGTCTAAACGATGTGGAGTAATTGGACCCGTTGCTTTCGGAAAAGCCTGTCGCACGCGGTACTGCACCGAGTCAATCTTGTGAGGGCCACGCCCTGGCACAGAGAGAAGGCCTGACTGCTTTTCGATGACGGCGTAGCCAGGGCCAATATGATGAATGCATAATAAAGGACCTTCCATGACGGTCGGTGGTGCACAATTTAAGTTGTCATGGTCTTGAGTCACCACTTGATACTACCTTTTGAGCAGTCTATATGCTAAAAAGGGTGGGCAACTGGATGATTCTTAATGAAGGTCAATCAAAAAGGCATAAGGGGAATTGCGATGCGAGTCGTTTGTCTGATGGCAATATTGGTTTCGTTGGTCTTAGCAGTTGGATGTGAGACAACCCCCAAAAATAAAAAGGACAAAGAGGCACTCGATGCGAGTGTTGCGGCCAGCATTAAAGAGATGAGCGAGAAAGATCCAAGAGTTGCACAGTTCATGGAGTCTGCTTATGGATATGTTTGTTTTCCAACCGTGTCTTATGGTGGCTTGATCGCTGCCGCCGGATCTGGGCAGGGTGAGGTGTACGTGCAAGGCGACTTGGTTGGATATGCAAGAATTTTTCAGGCATCTGTTGGCGGAAATGTTGGGGGGCGCTGGTATTCAGAGCTGATTTTCTTTAAGGATCAAAAAGCCTTTCAGGATTTCAAGGATGGCGATCTTAAATTTCAGGCACATGCTGCCGCAGTTGCTGTGACCGCAGGCGGTGGAACGCAAGCGGACTACCAAAAAGGTGTTGCTGTTTTTACGCATGACAAGTTTGGTTTGTCCGCACAAGCATCTATTGGTGGTCAAGAGTTCAAGTTTGAGCCCGCCAAGCCAATACCCGATGCTTGAAGCAGTCTCATGTCACCATGATTCACTAGGGGTGACCGACATCCGCGCCGAAGCTGTCGATCATTTCGTCCCGAATCTTGTCGACGATCATCACAAAGTCCCGATCTGGTTTCACGCGCGTCATCTTCGTCGGTAGCACTGAGAGTATGTCATCGTACTCCGTAATATCGGATTCCAATTCAATCTCGACAAGGTCACCAAAGTCCATTCCTCCAATCTGATCCATCGATGGAATGGCCAGTGTTGTACTGGCGGTGATCTGTCCTCGCCCAGCATCCTCGATGAGCCATGGTCTTAGAGAACCCACGTCAAGACCAGTTTCAATTTGGCGACGTAAGACTGCTCCATCATGCCACCAGACTCCTTCTACAGATTCGATCGCAGTCATGGTTTCTTCAGGTGATTGAGCACCAAGGTATCGAAGCTCTTCGTCCAGGGCTTTTGTGACTGCTTGGTCCCACGTGAGATGGCTGGGCAGTCGTGCCGCGGTCTCTGCAACCCGTAGTCCGATGACATGTGAAATCATGTCGTCATAGGTGAACGCCGATGGCCCCTCAGGAATAACGACCGTTGAGCGGTAGCCGAACCAAGTAATGATCTCATGCCACGTCAAGACGGTGTAGGCAAGTCTTTGGCCGGTGCGCAGCGAGAGCTCATTGATCAGCGCGGCCTTTTGTATTGGTGTGACAGCCCTCCATTGGGCGGGGTAATTGAATTTGAGGTGGTAGCGTGTCGCATCCATGCCAGACAGGGTGATATGTGTGTCAAAGTTCAGCATCGCCTGTTGGACTTGTTCTTGAAAATAATGTGACCAATCAATGGCAAGTCGCACATGAGCAAGGTCAAGGAAGCCAGCTTTCTGCGTATAGATGATGCCACGGCTCTTTTCTGTGCTTTCTCCTAAAAGGCCGGGGTCTTGGAATTGGTGAATGCCAAGCTCCTCCGGTGCAGCCAGATCAAATAGAGTGAACATACCTGGACAAGGAAGGCAACCAATGCGCGTTCGAGGCTGTCCTTGGCTACAGCTGCTCATAACAAGCCCAGGGCCGATGATGCAGCTAGACAACAACAAGTAAGTCAAAAGACATCTAGTGGGCAACATGAGATTTGACCGTCTTCCCCTGGACTTCAATATGCGATCGTACATCCACCTAATGGTCACCGTTATGGCCACTTAGATGATCGGGCGGCAATCCAATCCACGATGTGTTCAATATAGCGGAGGGTCGGGCCTGTTTTTTGCTCAATAAGGCCATGATCAGGTGTTTTTCTTAAAAGATTGATGACCCAAGGATGAGGTTGCCAATCATTTAGATAACAAAAAAGCCGTTTTCCGTATCTTTTACTACCTCATTTATCAGCATTTTGTCTTGCAAATAGCACCTTGTTGATCGTTTAATAAACGTAGATGTGAAGAAGGGAACCCAGTGGTAGGGATGGGTCCAAATAAGAACGGGCGTTGTGGCGTGCCCCTTCGGGCCATTGTTGTGGTATGCCTTTCTATTCCACTTGCGGCCTGTCATCAAAACGACGTACAGACAAAAGAAGACCAGTCTTCGGCGAACTCAGAGCCATCTGCGCACACGATGGACTTAGTGGATGTCACGAACGTAACTGGGCTAAATTTTTCGCACGCCACACAAAACAACGGCAAACGGCTATTACCAGAAGTCACTTCTGGTGGAATAGGAGTTCTTGATTTTGATAATGATGGGAAGTTAGATATCTATCTGACCAATGGATCAAACAAATACTCAGGTGGCAAGCAAACAAGCAACCGACTCTACCGTCAATATATGCCTGGCCGATTCGCTGATGTGACAGATCAAGCTCGCGTTGGTGATACTGGCTATGGCATGGGGGTTGCGGTTGGTGATTATGATAATGATGGAGATGCCGACCTCTTTGTTGCTAATGTGGGCCAGAACCGCTTGTATCGTAATGATGGTTCAATATTCGAAGACGTCACGTTTGAACTGGGTCTTAATAGTCAAGGGTTTACAAGTTCGGCTACGTTCTTTGACTTTGATCGTGACAATGATCTCGATTTGTATGTAGTCCAATATGTATTGTTTGATCCCAGTACATTGTGTTTCGATGAAGCTGGCCGAGTCGATTTTTGTGGGCCACTTTCGTTTGCAGCCGTATCAGATGAGCTTTGGCGCAATGATGGTGAAGAGGGATTTGTCAATGTGTCTAACCGGGCAGGCCTTAGTGAAGTCGCGGCCGCTGGTCTTGGTGTCATTATTGAAGATTTTAATGCCGATGGTTGGCCCGATGTTTACATTGCCAATGACGCTTATCCAAATCATATGTGGATCAATAACAGAGATGGAATGTTTCGAGAGATTGCATCACTTGCAGGGGTCGCATTAAATTTACACGGTCAAACCGAGGCTGGTATGGGGTTGCTTGCAGAAGACTTTGATGGTGACCAACGAACAGATCTATTCGTTACTCATTTGTATCAAGAAACAAATACGTGCTACCAACGTGTCTCTGATGCGATGGCGTTCCAGGATGTGAGCAGCAGGGTAGGGCTGGCTGGTCCAAGTATGGCTTATACGGGGTTTGGCGCTGCAGCAATTGATCTAGAGCATGATGGTGATCTTGATATTTTGGTCGCCAATGGAAAAGTCCGTAATCCTTCATTGATCACCGATGAGTCAATTTGGCATGCAATTGCTGAACCAAATCAAATATACATAAATAACGGTTCAGGTCGTTTCAGTGAACGTTCTATCGATTTTTCAGAATTTTGCAGTACAGAGAAAGATCGCATGGGCGTGTCTCGGGCTCTTGCAGTTGGTGACATTGATGATGATGGTGACATTGATGTTGTGGTGAGCAACATTGAGGGTCAGGTTAGGATTTACTCGAGTGAGGCAACCTCGTGTGGTAATTGGTTACAGGTCGATGCACGAATGCTGGCATGTCAACGACCAGCTATAGGAGCGATCGTGTACCTAACGGCTGGAGGAAAAACGGCGAAGAGAATCATTCGTCGTGATGGAAGCTATCAGTCAGCCTCTCAACCTATAGCCCATTTTGGTCTAGGCACGTCTTCTCAGTATGAACAGCTAGAAGTCCTATGGCCAAATGGTCAACGTCAAGTGTTTCCGGCAGGGGAAGTTAACCGCAAAATCGTAGTGTCACAGTCAGGTGAGAATAGTATGCAATGAACGTGTTGTCATGCATGTGTTTTCGCGGCATTGCATTGAAACATCCTCTATGGCTGTTTGCGCTTGCCGTATTGTTGGCCACCTCTTGTCATGAAAACAAGGATGCAGAGAAGACAAAAAGAATCACTGTTGCTGAGATTCCTGATTTGTCTCTCGAAATGATGCAGCCAATCGTGGCGACTGCCATGCGTAATGCGCTCGCTACGGTACATTCAAATCCAGAAAGTGATGTCGCCTGGGGTGAGTTCGCTATGTGTCTTCATGCACATAATCTCCCAGAGGCGGCAGTTATTGCTTATGCGGCTGCCGAGCAGCGTCGACCAGACGAGTTTCGTTGGATTTACTTTGGTGCAATTGCACAAGAACTTGCTGGTGTTCATTTTGAACAAGTTGTTGAAAAATTTGATGCCGCGATTGCTGCCGGCTATGAATATGGGCCAGTCCATATTCGTAAAGCACAGACCTTGGGCCGGGCTGGTGATCTGAACGCATCTATCAAATCCTATAAACATGCGTTGACTTTGTATCCTGACTTGGCAATAGCTCATCGTGGCATTGGTCAGATTCTCTTGCAGATGGGAAAATCCAAGGAAGCAATAACGTCACTCGAGCGTGCTTATGCTGCTTCTCCAGATGACCGACCAACGATTGCGGCATTGGCCCAATGTTTGACAGCAATGAACCGTGAATCTGAAAGAGCCAGAGAATTGTCGAAACAACTAGCTCACACCACGGCGACCATTCTTCTTCCAGATCCGATTTATTTAGAGCTCGAGTCAAAGCGAAAAACACTAGCTTTCGTTCGAAGAGAAGCGACCCAGGCTAGGCAGTCAGGAGAATTTGAGAGAGCCAAGCAGCTGTTATCGCAGCTTGTTGAATATGAGCCCAAAAATGTGCAGGCCTTAGTTGATTTGGGTTTCGTGCAGTTTGAATTGGGCTTTACGAATGAAGCAGAGGGAATCTTCAAGCGGGCGCTCCGTATTGACGAAACGCTGCCTGCTGCCTACACCGGTATTGCTCAGTGCAGAATGACGGCGAACCAGTGGAACCAGGCCATCGAATATCTAGAACTTGCCATAGGGTACGCTCCAGAAATTTGGATGAACTACCTCCATAAAGGCCGCTGTCTATGGAAACTCGGTACGAAGCAAGAGGCGAGAGAGGTGATCAGAAGAGGTATCACAGTATCCGGTCATGCAAGTACTGTTTATCGTCAGTGGGGGCAAGTGTTATTAGATTGCAATGATCCAACAGAGGCACGTCTCTCTTTTCAAGCGGCGATCGAATTGCAGCCAACTAATGCCGCGTCTTGGTTGGGTTTGGGAAACGCGTTGGAAGAATTAGGGGATGTCCAAGGCGCGATGAAAGCATACCTGCAGTCAAGACAAATTGATCCAACGGGGCAAGCGGCCCAGCGACTTAGAGAACTCAGCGGAGGGCGGTAAAGAGTTGATGGCGGCGGAGTGCCTGTTAGGAACGAAGTGAATTGAGTACGACGCCATGCTGTTTTAGGCTTCGGCGAATTTGTGGGCTGGTTGGTTTTTGGGGATCAATTAAAACGGCATCCCAGCCATGGGCCTGCGCGGCCCGAACATTCTTTTGATCATCATCGAAGTAAAGAAATTCGTCAGCACGACATCCGGTTTGTTCCTGTATGACCTGATAAATCGACGGATGAGGTTTGGTCAATCCCAGCAAGTGTGAGACTTCGTGTCGATCAAGCATCGCAACATTTGGATAGTCGATAAGAAGAGACCAATGTGCATCATTGGTGTTGGATAAGCACATTGTTTGATAGCCAGCACTCTTAAGTTGCTGAATGAGTTCCGTGGTGCCTTCGTAGGGGCCACGCAACCAGGCAGCATGTATTTGTTGTACTTCCGTCGTATTGTAGACGCCATTGAGTAGCCGGCTCACCTCTTCATAGTATTGGTCTGACGTGATCTGACCTTTTTGGTGTGTATCAACCAGTTGAAAATGGGCAGTATGAAATTCATTTGTGAGATCAACTTCTCGCGCTGGCAGTCC
>CALCOW010000529.1 GCA_937899935.1 uncultured Phycisphaerae bacterium | reverse complement strand
CCGACTCTGGCTCCGATGGCAGCAGCAACCGAGCCACGGCCATAAAACGAGCGCTCGCCCCGGTTCTTCTAGCGGCCAGGAGGCACCAGCGATACTGTTTGGAATAGGCTTGGACTATCGCTTATCGACGATGGTGAACATGCCGCCATCCTGATTACCCACAGATGTTTGCGAGATATTGGCGGTGGCCTGCATAAAGACGCCAATTGCAAGCAGGATGAACGCCACAATCAGCAGCACGAAATAAACATCGAGTGAACCGCCACGCGTCGCCGTAGTTGGGTTATTGAAGTCGCTCATGGTTTCCTCTATTGCCGACCCTGGATCGCGTAGGCACGATGGCCAGCCTGTACAAGGCCGCGATTGGAATTTTCCAGGGAGAGCATTCCTGTTGAGCGATTCAAATCCACGCTCATGATTCGAAGCGTACCGATGAACGTACCTTCGTCACCCACGGAGAGTACCCAACCCTCTTCGATGCCATCCCGTGAGCCAGCATCGATTTCAACCAGCGTCTGATCTGGACTTCTGTGGACACCAACAACGGTCGCTTCGAGGTCACGATTCGGGGCCATTCCGTCACCCGTACCACCGCCAGCAATTTCGAGAGCGCCAAAGCGAGCCTCATACTCAGAAAGGTGCTCTTGGGTACGAGCCTGCATTTCCTGAATACGATGTAACTCTTCACGGAGATCGCGTCGTGCTTTTTCTGCCACGAGAAGCTGGCTTTCCTGATCTTCAACAACCGCTTGAAGTTCACTATTACGTTGCTCGCCCTTCAGCACCTGCGTACGAAGCGTACGAAGCTCAGCGATCAATGTTTCCGTGAGTTCTCCACCAGCGCGCATCGTCGAATCGAGAGAAGCTAATTTAGCAAGTATCTCGGAACGTAGACCTTGAGCAACAGCGAGATCTGACTCGAGTTGTCGCATCTCCACCTGCGCACCAGCGAGTTGGGTTTGCAGTGACTGCGCCTGCGATTTGTACTCGGATGACTCACGCGTGTAGTTGGCCAACTCTGAACCATGCCTCGCCTCTTGTGACGAGAGTGAGGTCTCAGCGACGATGCGCTGGGCATCCGTCTCCTCAAAGCGGGCTTTGTAGTAGTCCCCGTTCTTCGCGTTAACAACAACAAGTGGCACCAAAAGGATTGCAAGCAAGGTAACCAACACGATAAAGATCTTGGTCAGAATATGCACCGTCAGACCCTTGTCCTATGACTCGATTGAGAAGCTTGACTCAGTTGCGACACAACCTGAATGCTCTTCACAATACCCTCTCCGAACGCGTTATTGTAGAAGCTGCTGATCTCTGAAAATACGCCAGACTGAGTGAGATTCATAAGCCTCTACCACGTCCCATTTCTTCTTCGCCCCAAGCTCATTGGAACGACCGATAAGCCCTACCACGCCGTATGGTAACCCCCGCTTCTACAGCCCCAACTGGGCACTGTCAATTTTATTGTAGCAGGCACTGTAACAATACCTGCAGAATCAAGCGCGACTACCAGTCTGCTTGATTGAGCCCTCTTCATGGAATCGCGACTTCAAGCCTTTTTGCCGGCACTGGTAACCGCAATATTGCGGTTGCAGCGGCAACCTGCACTGAGGGATTCTCGTCTTGCATAAGTAGGGCTAACTGGGGAATCAGGCTGAGATCGCCTGATGACCCGAGGGTCAGGGCTGCTAGGGCACGCAGGGAAGGCGTGGGATCGCCCAGATACCCGATGGCCACCTCAGTGGGCGTCTCGGCTGGTTCGATCAAAGCAATCGCCTCTGTCGCCAAAAGTCGGATTTCTGGCGCCTCTTGCTGCTGGTTGGTACGAATCGCCAAAACCATGAGGGTGGAATAAGCAGCTCGGTCTCTTAGACGCCCACAGATCTGGCACGCTAAGGCCTTGAGCTCACCCTGCTCCGAAGGGGCGAACAAAGCTGCATGAATGGCCTGTAGCTCCGCCAGAGAACCGAGTTCCACCAGCGCTTCAGCAACTTGCATTTCAACCACCCGAGCGCGGGCTGGATCGACGCCATTAAGCCCGCTACCAATCGCCTTTTTGAGCAGCGGAATGGCGCTCTTATTACCCAGACGTCCAAGCACCATCGCAGCATTGGCCTTGAGCTCTGGATTACCACTAAACAACATCTCCGCTAAAAAGGTGAGATCTACATCCTGGCCTATCTTCACCAGCGCATAGGCCGCGGCAGCGCGAACAGAATACGACGCATCATGCAGAAGAAGTTCAAGCAGTGGCACTAGATCCGCAAGTGCGAGATCTCCGGCCGTCATCGCCGCAGAAAAACGTACGCCTCGATTGGGATCTGCAAGACCACCAGCCAAGATTACTTCGGCGGAAGCAGGCGCCCCGTGCGTAGCCTCCATGGCATGTGCTCTTAGCAACGCATGTTCAGATTGTGATGCTTGGTAAAGTAGGTCGATCGCAACAGCCCGGAAGCCGCGTTGGTCAGCCGTTTCAATAGCCAGTGCCTCAAGTTGCTGTGGCGGAACGTTGAGTTCCTGAGGCCCGTCTTGGAGCACCGATTGCGACTTGGTACTCCACTCCACGTCGTTGGCACCACTCATACAACCTGACAGCCAAAAACTGCAACTCACCACAACACAAGATAAAACTAGGAATGAACCTGTGTGTCCTTGCATGTCCGCGACCTCCTTGTGCGCTCGAACATCATCCAGACCAGAACACCGACCACCAAGAGTAGGCAAACCCAGGCCCAGAAATCACCAGCCAAGGCATAGATCGGTTTGCGAGCATCCAGCTCTACCGGCGCCCAAAGCCAACTGGCTTGTTGTGCCTGCCCATA
>CALCOW010000528.1 GCA_937899935.1 uncultured Phycisphaerae bacterium | reverse complement strand
AATATCTCACGGCATAGCCGCCCATACATCATTGCTGAAATCGGCGTCAATCATGATGGGTGTCTTAAACGTGCTGAAGATTTGCTGCGACAGACAGCGGCCGTGGGTGCCGATGCAGTTAAGTTTCAGATCTTTGATGCAGGCATGCTGCTGTCATCACACGCAAGCCTCACACAAGGCCAGAGAGATGGAGGTGAGCAAAGCGCCCTGGACATGCTTCAGCGGCTCGCACTTTCATTTGCTGAACTTAGACATCTCATTGAAATTGCACATGGTCTCAATCTACATGCCGTTGCGTCCGTATTTTCTGAGCAGTTAGTCAAACAAGCTTCAGAGCAACCATGGGATGCTTTTAAGGTGGCCTCTCCAGATATTGTGAATGAACCTCTGCTAGAGGCACTGATGCGAACAGGCCGCCCGCTCTTCCTGAGCACAGGCGCCGCCACTATGCAAGAGGTCAACGCTGCCAGACAGCAACTCGGTTGTTATCCGTTTGCTTTGATGCACTGTGTGAGTGCCTATCCGACACCAGATGAGCATGCCAACTTAGGAGGCATCAGTTTTCTTTCCACCGGCAATGATCAAGCGGTCGGTTACTCGGATCACACCACGAGTGTTGATACTGGAGCAATGGCCGTTATTGCTGGCGCCTCAGTCCTTGAGAAACATGTGACCTTTAATCGAAAAGCGAATGGCCCAGATCATGCAATGAGCCTTGAGCCAGCAAACCTTGCCAACTACGTTTCTCTCGCCCATCGGGCCTACGAGATGATTGGCGAACGCGTCAAAGAACCTCAGCCTGTCGAGCGAGAAGTTAGAACGCTGACAAGACAGTCACTCACTTCCACCAGATTTCTGTCACAGGGAACGGTGATAGAAGCTGGTGATCTAACCCTCAAACGACCCGGTCATGGTCTACCTCCATCAGCACTTAAGCAGACCATAGGACGACAGCTTGCCGTTGATCTTGAGGCAGACGTTCCCATTCAGCTGAGCGATCTCATATGAACAGGCAAAGAAAAATCACTGTCGTGACGGGTAGTCGCGCTGATTTTGGATTGCTTCGCCCCGTGATGACTGCCGTCAATGAACACGATCAATTGTCATTGAGTGTGTATGTTGTTGGTTGCCACTTATTAGGTTCAAACCCAACACGTCTCGAAGTAGAGGCCTACTTTGAAATTGAACAGACCATTGAGATGCAGCTTGCCGGCCCGGCAAGCCGCTTGCGAGATGCTCAATCGCTAGGACGCGGTATCACCGCATTGGCTCACTGCTTCAAAAATACACCACCAGATGTAGTGGTTGTATTGGGTGATCGAATCGAGGCATTTGCAGCCGCGAGTAGTGCTGCCATTGCCGGCATCCGTGTGGCCCACATCCATGGAGGCGATCGCGCTGAAGGTGTGGCCGATGAATCGATGCGACATGCCATGTCTAAACTATCTCATATCCACCTGACTGCCACGAAACAGTCCGCCCAACGCCTCATCGCGATGGGTGAAGAGGAACAGCGTATTCATGTGATTGGCTCACCTGCTATTGACGAACTTCATAGCTTTAAACAGCTTGGTGATAAAGCGTTTGAAGAAATGGGCGCTCCTGACTTTGTTTTTCTTTACCATCCAACAGGACAATCGAACACGCTTGAGCGTACTCAAGCATCATCGATGTTGAGTACGGCCATGCGGAGAGGTCGAGTGCTCGCGCTTGAACCGAACCACGATCCTGGAAGAGATGGCATCATAGAGGCGGCTTTGGATGCTGGATGTCCTCTGATCGAGCATCTACCCAGAGCTGATTTCATTGGCTTACTCAAACGGACACGCTGCCTCATAGGCAACTCAAGCGCCGGACTCATCGAATGTGCAGCGCTTGGTGTTACGAGTATCAATATCGGTGATCGACAAGCTGGTAGAGAGCGGGCAACAAATGTAATTGACCTTCCAAAGGCGACCGATGCAATGGTTGAGGCAGCTCTTGACTCTGTGGTAAGTGGTCCACAGCCACCTGCGGAACACCCTTTTGGAAATGGAGATGCAGGCCGGCGCGCGGCTGAAATCCTCGCGTCCTTTG
>CALCOW010000527.1 GCA_937899935.1 uncultured Phycisphaerae bacterium | reverse complement strand
CTCCAAACATCTTCCGAGGATATAGATTCCAAAGTCTTGGCTGATGATCACCAAAAGTGTTCCTGTCGCCGCGATGCCGATCCCAATAAGTAACGGGGCGCGACGACCAAATAGATCTGTCAGAAAACCCCAAAGCCCCTGTGCAATCGCAAACGAGGCAAGAAATGCTGCGATTGATGATCGGATGGTGTCACCCGATACCTCAAACACGGACTCCAGGTACGGCAAGGCTGGCAAAGAGATTTTCATGCCGACCCACGACAAGAGCCAGCACGCCACCAAGACCACAACCATTAATCGGCCTTGCGGATCACCACGGCCTGGCATGATTCTTGTCATGCTGGCCATGGTAACTTGGGTTCGAATAATCATAAAGGCGACAAGTATTGGAGCTTGGTAGAATGGCCATCGAACTTTGCTGGAGTACTTATGCGTAACATCAAACGCGTGATTATTGTGGGCGGTGGTATGGCCGGTCTTACGCTTTCTTTGACCATGAAAAAGCGTGGCATTGAGAGTGTGGTCTATGAGCAATATGACCATCAACAGCGATTGGATACTGGCCTTTTATTGTGGGGGTTTGCGACCAATAGACTCCGTGATCTTGGCGTTGATATGGATAAAGCAGGAAGATTTCTGGAAAACATCGAGATCTATGGCGCCAAGAACGAATGTGTGGCAACCCTTCCAGTCGGACAAGTAAGTCGTGAACATGGCACGGGCTCCTATGAGATAAATCGCAGACGACTCATCGAACTCATGGGACACCTTGCCGGTGATTCACTGCGTGCCGGTCATCGTTGTGTTTCGACCCATACTGATGGCAACACCGCGGTCGCTGTATTTGAAGATGGCTCGACTGTGGAAGGCGATCTTCTGATCGGGTGCGACGGCGCTCATTCAGTGGTCCGAAAATCGCTCTACCCAGATGTCGAACTAGAGAAGGCGAACGGTGGTGGCTGGGGCGCTGTTCTACCCTTCCATCCTCCTGGTTTAAAGGAAGCCTGCCACCTCGACTTCTGGCAGCCTGGCACCAAGTGTGGAATGGCAGATATTGGTAATGGAGAATGTCGCTGGTACGTGAATATGCGCGAAGGTGGACCATCAAGTGAATCACGCAATAAAGAGTCCGCTTTGGCTGCACCAAAGGATCCACACCCCGCTCTCGTCGAAGCGATTGAATCGACCGACGACCGTCTCATCTGGATTACTGATCAAACCTATTTGAAACCACTGCCCAGTTGGCATAAAGGAAGAGTGATGTTAGTCGGTGATGCAGCACATGCCTCGACCTCGCATGCCGCGATGGGTGCTTGCACAGCAATTACTGATGCCTTTGAGCTCGGCCACATGGTGGCATCAGATAAGTCAGCCGAAGAGATCATGCAAACATTTGAAGATGAGCGAAAACCCATTGCTGATGAAGTACTCAAAAAATCGAAGTCAGGGCTGAGCATGTCTGCCTCAAATTCTCGCATCTGGGCATGGTTCCGAGATATGGCTTTTCGACATATGCCTGAAAAACAAGCGAAAGAGATAGCTGAGAAAATGGTCCTCGCTCAAGAGAGTGATAAAGATTCAGCGCATTGAGTCGAATGGAGCAACAAGTGTCGAATTTACTCATAGATAGACTGACATTCATTTTGTTCTTGGCCTTATCTCTATTCATGGCAACTACAGCAATGGCACAAGAAAACAACCTCAATGAACCAATAGCGCCTACGACTTCTCCTCAGTGGCTTACTTATTCTGGTTCAAAGGAGAAGGCTCCTGGTAACGGGCGGCGTATCGTGCTAGTTGCCGGTGACGAAGAGTATCGCTCTGAAGAGGCAATGCCTCTACTCGGTCGTATATTGAGTCAAGAACTTGGGTTTGAATGTATCGTCTTGTTTAGCCAGGATGAAAACGGTGAAGTAAACCCCGGCAACCTGACTAATATTCCTGGCCTGCATCTGATAGATGACGCTGATCTTCTGGTTCTGTTCTTACGATTCCGAGAACTTCCCGACGAGGATATGGCTCATATTGTCAACTATGTCAATGCGGGCAAGCCGCTGATGGCTTATCGCACAGCAACACACGCCTTTGCCTACCGAGATAACCCATCCAGTAGATATGCGAACTGGACTTGGAACAGTGAAAATCCCCCAGGTGGTTTCGGGGGACACATTTTGGGTGAAACCTGGGTGGCACACCACGGCCATCATGGACGAGAAGCAACGCGCGGTGTCGTGCCACCTGAGATGAAGGACCATCCCATCGTGCGCGGTGCCGATGACATCTTTGGCCCAACGGACGTCTATTCAATACGTGAACTTCCAGATGACAGCACGGTGCTCATACTTGGAGCGGTTCTTGAGGGTATGGATCCCAGTGACCCACCAGTGACCGATGATCGCAATGACCCGATGATGCCACTGGCCTGGACACGCCAGCGGCAGATGCCAGATGGCTCAACTCAGCGAATCTTCGTGACCACGATGGGAACAGCGGAAGATTTTTCTAGCCCCGGGCTGCGCCGCCTTTCGGCAAACGCAGCACTCTGGTGTACGGGTCAAGAAGATGCTATCCCAGCAAGCGGTGTTCGAGCCAACCTGATCGGTCCCTGGCAACCAACACCCTTTGGCTTCAACGGACATCGAAAGGGCAACTACCAAGCAGAGGATTTCCGAAATGGGTCTCCTTGGGCAGAAAACCCCCCTTCTAAACCCGAGAACCCTCCCTCATGATGGAACAACGGGGAACTGACGCTCAATAAGGGCGTCTATCTACCCAGACCTAAGATCGGTCTCCGCTGAATGACCTACAATTGCGACTTCAAAGGGAGCCATCATGCTTGCCATATTCTGCCAAATCGCCGCTGCCGCGAGTTTGATTACGGGAGCGGACGACGTCACAAGCAATGATTTCGTGTTTGCCGATCCGGTCAGGATCGAAGCTGGTGGCGAACCGATCGATGTCACGACGGGGCATGCAGCACCCTATCTTTATGACATGGATGGTGACGGTTTTCGCGATCTACTGGTCGGTGAGTTTGGAGCTGAACCGTACGACGGGCCAGCAAGTGATCCAGATGGATGGGTTCAAGGTCGACTACGTATCTATAAGAACCACGGCACGAATCAAGCACCGAAGTATGAGTCCTTTGAGTATATGAAGGCGGGTGACAAGTTCGCGGCAGTACCGATTACCTGTTGTGTTAGGTTTGTCCCCCATGTCGTCGACTTTGATGATGATGGCATCGACGACATTATCTCAGGCTCCTACCCAGGTGATATGTACTTCTTTAAGCGTCGGCCAGACGGTTCATTTGAGAACGTCAGACATCTCTTGAATGTCGATGGCAAACCACTGCTAGTGATCTCTGGCGGCAACAGGCTTTGGGTGCCAAAGGTCGTCGATGGCAAACCACTAGTAGCAACTCAAGAGATTCCTTGGGCGAAAGAATCGTACAGGCTAATGTCAGAGTTAAGGGTTCACTCAGTGACTGTTGAGGCTCATGACATGGATGGGGATGATGATTTGGATCTTGTGGTTGGCTCTCGTTCTAGCGGTTGCTATGTCATCGAAAATATCGGCTCGCGCAGCGAACCTGTTTGGGATAGTACAAGCTGGCGATTGATGACCTCGTCAGGTGATCGAATTGGCAGCTGGGATTATGGCTCCAATGTGCACTTCACTGATTGGGACAAAGATGGCATCAGCGACATTCTTGTCGGAAGTGAAAATGGTGGCGTCTATTGGCATCGCAATGAAGGCAGCGAGAACATCCCTGTCTTTGGTGCTCAGCAGACACTGATTCCTGAACTAACAACAGAGCAGATGTTCCACCGTCAGACCGATGCATCGATTCATGGAAGTCGAGCCAAAGTGCATGCTGCCGACTACAACAATGATGGTTATACCGATCTACTCATCGGTGACTATGGATCGACTTGGCATCATGTCCGGACACTCACAGAACAAGAAAAGCAAGAGAAAGAAGAACTCGAACAAGAAGAAACGGAACTCCTTACAAGCCTCGAGGATGTCATATTAAAGGGCGAAGAGAACCGCACCACAGACGAGCAAGCTCAAATCGACTGGATCAAACAGGTCAACGAGAGGCTAGGTGAACTAGAAACACATCGTATTGATTCACACGGTTGGGTCTGGTTCTATGCTCAGGAACCCCCTGCCACGACACCAAGTGCCACTGCTGATGCGCCTGAGTGGACTGCTATTGGTTCACCAGGCGAGAAGATGCAATTCCTATTGAATGGATCATCGATTCAATCGAGTTCTGTCAGCAAAGTGGGGCTTCAAGTGACCGTACCGCGCAATACCACAGTTGGCGGTCATATCGATCATGGCAATAACTACCCCAGTACGCTTACATGGGATCTACCGGACGGATTTCGCGTCCAGGGAATCACCTGGCCCAAAACAAAAACGATGACCATCGCTGGGATCTCATCCGACGTTTACGACAAGACTTTTTCAATCTGGGCCGAGATCCAGACACCTTCTGACATAACCCCTCATACCGATTATGTTCTACAAGCAACACTCCGGTACCAAACCTGCTCCAAGCGTACTGGCGTCTGCACCCTTGAAACCAACACCGCTCGCGCTAGCGTACATGGCGCAGCACAACGGAAGGAACTGCAATGATACCTCGTCTCTTTATCGCGACTACTGCACTTTCAACTTGTCTGGTTTTACCAGTCATGGCCGACGATGCGAAGACTGACGCTCAATCAAACTTGTTGATAGAGCGGGTCAGTGCTTTTTACAAGACACTGCCAGGTGCCACTTTTAATAGTGTGACTCATGTTGCTTCTAACGATATGCCAGCGCCAATGATACAGACTGTTCAAGTAGCTATTGGCAAACCCAATAAGTTTTCCTTGCGGGGCGCAGACCAAATGTCTGGCACCGATGTAGTTAGCAATGGCACCTCGATGATGGCTGCTGCCAGTGACTTTGAAATATATAGTGAGTCACCTGCACCAAAGACTTTTGCCGAGATAGCAGAACAAGCCAATAGTGGTGAAGGTGTTTTCATATTGTCTGATCCGATTATTCCAATGGTCTTCAATCTCTTTACAGATGATCCAAAAACGACTTTTACCGCTGGCGTCACGAACATGTCACCAGCACCCGGCAAAGAGTTTGATGGCATTGAGACTGATGGCGTCATGTTCGAAATACAAAATGAAGCGATGGGCGAAATAAAAATGACGGCTTACTTTGCTCAAGGCGATAAGCCTTGGCTGGTAGCTGTCATCCCGGATCTCAGTGAATTACAAACTCCAGGCATGCCCAGTGTTGAAGTGACTCTGAAGATGGAAGACTGGAAAGCTGGTGAGCCAGACAACACCATATTCTCTATGAAACCAAAAGAGAACTGGACCAAAGTCGATGATCTTGTGGCTGCTATCATGCAAAAGCAGGAAGAGATGATGGGAGAAATGGAGTTCCCTGAGTTTGAGGGCGAAGAACAACCTCATAAACTTGTAGGCACTGAGGCAAAAGACTTTGAGCTACCAATGCTTCGCGATGATAAGACGGTCACTCTTTCAAGCCTTCGAGGAAAGGTGGTCGTGCTCGACTTCTGGGCAACCTGGTGCGGTCCATGTGTGAGAGGTCTACCCCACGTCTTCGAAGCAGTCGACGCCTTCAAAGATAGAGGCGTTGTTTTCTTTGCTGTTGATCAAGATGAACCTGCCGAAAAAGTGAAAGCCTTTGTCGATAGCAAAAACTGGACTTTTCCCGTTCTGATGGATGAAAAAGGAACAGTTGGCAACGCCTTCGGTGTTCGGGGTATTCCACAGACGGTCATTGTTGGGCCTACTGGAAAAATTCTGAATATCCACATCGGCTTCCTTGGACCGAAAACCACGAAGAAGAAATTGACCGAAGAAATTGAGGCCGCTTTAACGGTAACACCCACAGGGTAATCAAGCTTCGCTTTTCTAATAGACTCAAAGAGCGGGCCGCTTTGTTGGCCCGCTCTTTCATTGGCTCACCGCAATACTTCTCCGTCGCTAATACTTCGCACTATCAATTAATGACTTAAAGTTTTCCCATAGGCGGCGCATATCATCGTGAAAGTGACCAATACAAGGAATAGATCTTTTATGTGGCTCCTCTTTTATAGCCTCATAAATTTTCTTGTCATCAAATTCACCATAGTGCAATGCGTCTTCAATCGTTGAAGCATAATAGACCTTATCGATACGTGCCCACCAAATGGCTCCATAGCACATTGGACATGGTTCGCCACTGGTGTACAAAGTGCAACCATTTAGATCATGGGTTCCTAAATTCTTGCATGCGTCACGAATAGCCACCATTTCACCATGGCTTGTCGGATCTTGATCTTCCAACACCCGGTTATAACCTTCTCCAACAATCTGACTATCGCGCACGATGACACAACCAAAAGGACCACCGATTTTCTTTTCAATGGCTGCCTCATGCGCCAGTTCAATGGTCCGCTCTATAAATTGCTGGTGAGATGATTCTGAAATAACGCAGTCTCCAAAACAGACCTAGAACCGGTGTTACTTGTTACGCTGGCTTCTTTAAGCAATATTCGTATCGGGCATATTGCTTCAAATTCCTGCTCAAAGAGCCACGAATTATCCCTGAAATTATAGAGCAAGTTCTCTTCTATTTAGTGTCAATAACTGTGGATGGTAATATGGGCGGCGTCAGAAGCTCCATAACTTGTGGAGACTTGAAAATTGGGCCCAATATAGGAGGAGATCACGTGCGCTACTTTCTTCTAACGATGCTCTGCCTTGTCATTGCTGCATGCGGATCTGAAGATCCCATTGATGTCAGCCGAACACTTACGCACCCCTTTGCCGGCAATGGTGTTGAAGTCACGTTTCAACAAGTCTCTGGCAATACCTACTCTGGGACCATTCGGCGGGATGGTAAATCGATGCCATTGACAGCAACACTTGATGGAACACATCTCCGTGGTGATTTTGAGGCCAATGGCCTTCGATTTGCGTTTGAGGCCGAATTGCAAAAAGACCAGTTGATCTTTCGATCCGGAGATGAAGTAATCTATTTGGCTGATATGGCAGTCAATCCTTTTACGACGGACACAACACCCGCCCCAACCAACCCGCTCGCTGGCGCAGGAAACAGTACCTCACCGACCCTATCCTCGCCTACCAATAACAACACTCCAGCCAATGCCGCCGGCCAACCTTTTGGTGCTGGCGGTAATGCGCCAACTACAAACCCGCCGAACAATAACATCGCAACTGGGCCAACAACTCTTTCACCCCCCCCATCAACTCCAGCCCCATCGAATGCAAAGTCTATTCAGGTTGGTGTCCAGTATGACGGTCCTTGTCAGTTAACGGCACCGAGCACTGGTATCTCCTTTGAGATACCTGCGAACTGGGCCGGTCAAATTACACCAGGTATTACCGCCATGATACTTGCTGCGCAAGATGGTTCACCGTATCTGGGAATTGCCTGGGCCCAGGCCCCTGCAGATGAAATGGATATTCGTGGTGCAATTGGTCAGACCATTGATTTAGGTGAGGGACAATCCCTGGTTCCCAGGAACCTACGTGTAGAGAACGGAAATATCTCAGCCGATATCAGTAGTGGAGGCCAAGGAATTTCATTGACTGGCCGCATCCGAGGAATCTACAACTCACAAGCCGCGGTTGCTTTCCTTGTGGTCGGTCCAGTTGGAGATGACGCCAAGGTCAATCAAATTGTCGATAACTTCCTTAAATCAGTGCATTTTGCAACACCACAACCAAACACGCTGGCCGCCGAGGTCGGACAATACCGCAACCTTTTAGGTGGCGCACGTCTAAGCATTTCATCCTCAGAGACTTTTGATGGTGGATTCGTGCAATCAGGAGAACACTGGGACTTTTGTTCGAATGGCCAATGCCAATATACGACTTCAGGCAATGTGGGCGTTAGTGTTGATACACCGAATTACAATGCACCGGGCGGATATGACAACGCGAGCGCCTTGCATGAGAGTGGTGATGGTGGCAGCCAAGGCCGCTGGTCATTAAATGCAGTCGGATCACTTGCCGGTGATGTATTCATGGTTCTGATTGTCGATGCACAGACAGGCCCGCAACTTGAATACATTGCTCCAACCGATCAGGGTGTCTGGTTTTCCGGCCGGATGTGGGCGGCAGACCAAAGTCCAGTCTGCCAATAGCTGAGCGCGCAATACTAAGGCGATTTTGACTCTGGTAAGTCAACGACAATCTCACCGCTGAAGATCATAGAAGGATCACCACGCTCGGCCAGTGTCTTGGCCAAGGTGGAGATGGTGCGAGCCACAGGGCCTTGGAACAATACTTCGTCTTCTGGCCCAAGTACGGTGATGTTGCGATCGAGATCGACCATCTGATCATCCATACGAATACGTAGTGCCTTAGCGCCACCAGTTTCCCGCACATGAAATGTTTGCCCGTGACGTTCAACAACGATGCGCTGGCCCGGTTTTGGATTGTCATTAACAAGCCAATAGAAGCGTGGGTGCACAACGTCATCTTGAATCCAGACAATTTTTTCTGGACGTGACTGACGCGTCTTTGAAGCCATCCATTGAAGACCTGCTACCTCTTGCCGATCCATCCAATGACCCTTGTCCTCATGAATCTCTACCCAATGGTCATATCCTTCAGGATCTTCTTTCTGAAGTTCGGCAAGATGGCTTTTCCAATTTCTTGCAACTTGATTACGTTGATAGGCGCTATCTTGACTACCCATGTGTAATGTAAACGCAGTATTTCTCAGTCCATCTGGCTTGGTCTCATTTGGATGACCGGCCATCATGCCAGCAGCGGCCCATCGATCTGCCATTCTTGGCGCTAATTGAAATACACCATCCCCACCTGCGCTGTAGCCCGTGATATAGACTCGATTTGGATCAACACCTTCAAAGACAATCATGTTTTCGATGAGCCGATCAAACATGGGATCAATATGACCTTGATGCCAAAGATTCCAAGTATCTGTTGGCGCTCGAGGCGCCACATACACACCTTCTTCGAGTTCATAAAGTCTCTTCTGGTTTTCCCACTGACCGGTATTGACCCTTGGAGGCGCTCCTCCACCGCCTTGCATTGAAATCCACAAGCTTCGCTTTCCTATAGGCGCCTCTCCAAAGGTTGTGTACCAAAATGGCATGCGTAGATCCTGATATTCAATAACACGATCCTGCATTTCTTTAGATCGTTCTTCACGAATTTTTTCGTTGTGCTGCCTTTTTAGCATTTGAGCTGCAGCAGCTACCACTGCTTTATTCAGTTTTACTTCTGCAAATGGTTGTTTTTCTGGATCAACTCCACCCGCGATCAAATATTGATTGAGCGCTGCAACGGCTTTTGTAGAGTCACCTGCAATATCATCTTCCGGTGACTGCTGACTTGCAAGCGGAATTGTTACCAGTTGTTGATCATGTGTCACAACTAGTGCCTGATACATGTCAGGCATGGAAGCGTGTGATGCATGAATCTTAAACGTCTCACCTTGTTTGAGCTTGACTGTCAGATGATCATTCGCATCAAAACGTTCATCTTTTGTTTGCCCAGAAAAAACTTGATGACCTAATTGATCCTCAATAAAAATCTGTACTGGCACTCGTTCGTTGGTCTCTGGCTTAACCGCACGCACTCGAACGCGAGCTTCACCTTCCAACAGTGACTCGGCTGAGGCTGTATAACGATCCGTGACATCGACCGCATAAACGCGATTTTCTTCAGATAACCAGGGCAATGGAAAATGCAGTGGCGTACGGCGCCACGTCACTGCGTAAATTGCGTTTTGAGGATTGGCTCGTGATGCCTCAGAAGCTCGACCCGTAAACCATGCTTGATCAAGGGAATCACCAGTCGGCTCTGCAGCACCTGTGAAGTGCCAACCATCATCCCACACCTCAACCCATGAGTGATTCCCACTGCCATCCGACCAAAGTGGCGTGCCAACAAATCGCGCTGGCACACCGACACTGCGGCAGCCATCGATGAGAAGAATCGAGAGGCCCGTACAGGATGCCAGTCCAGTTTCCATGCTCTCATACGGACTCTGATCTGGCTTTTTTCTTTTCGTCGAATACTTGACACCAACATCTCTAAAGAGTGCATTGTTTAATTTTGAAGCTGCCTCACCAGGTGAGTTTGCATCACGAACTATCGCACTACAGCGCTCATGAAAGTCGCGCCGCCAGTTGTCTCTTCGTTCATTGATCGATGCGTAAGGCAAAATGGTATCGAAGAACAAACTCTCAGAAATTTCATCGCTCCACGGTGCTTCCTTCCACGCTTGGTAGGCAAGATCACAGTTCTCAAGCAAAAATTCTGCGTCAAGAGACCGCAAGTCATCTAATGACATATGAACAATGAGCCACTGCATACCCCGTCGCTGTTCACTTGGCACTTCAACAAGCGCTCTTTGAATTTGTTGTCCATTGTCACCACTGCGCTTGATTGCCAATGAAAGTTCCGTTGGCGTGGCGACAGCATCTTCAAATTCTACGATATGAGACACAGGCCCTAGAGACGCTTCTTGAATATCATCGGTGGCGATTGCCGTAAGACTAAAAGAGACGCCAACCAACCCACATCCGACCGTTCGTACCCATATCCCAGAGCAATCAAGCTGCATTATGAGGATCCCTTCCTTGTCATTATCTGCCCCAACACGTCAGACCAATCATCATAGAGCAGTATAGAAGCTTATCTTAAAAGCGATCTCAATAACCTCTGCTCACTTAGCTGAGTTATCTTTACGTGTGGACCAACCCAGCGCCAGAGCCCCCAAGAAACAAAGTCCACCGATCAGAATATAGCCGTACCTGAAGGCCAGCGCGTTGCCACCTGGCTCAAACGTGGCAAGAACGCCATAGATACAAAAGAGCATGATCAGAATAAGAACAATGCCGAGCAACCATCTCATAAGAAATTCACCACATTCCTGGCACGGTCTGCCCCGTCAATATAATGCCTAAGATCAATGTTTCAGACATTTCATGTCACCTTTTTCCACTTCGGTCGACAAAGGGCTAATTCAACTAAGAACGGCCATAAAACAACTGCACAGTAACTTAGTTGGTCTTTGCACCATCATTATTTTTCGACTCTTCGGCAAGCGCATCTAGTTCCTCAAGCGTAAGCCGGATTGACAAAATGTATGGTTTCTCACCGGCATCCCAATGACCATACGTCGTGGTGATAATCGTTCCGTCGGGTTGTATGACAACACCTGGATAGGCTGCATCCCAACGGTGTTTGTTGTCTTTAAGACGAACTCGATATTGACCGGGCGTGCCAAAGAGAATGTCTTCCCATGTTCCTACCCAGGCTACCCAATCACCCTTTGTAGGACTGTCTAATGTTGTATCTCTAAATGATATAAAGAGTCGTCCATCTGGAACATAAACACCTTGGTGCCGATCTCCTGTTAAAGCTGCGGGCAGTTCTCGTGGAGCAGACCATGTCTTACCTTCATCTCTACTGAACATGACATAGGAATTACGAGTACGGCTATTTTCTCGCAAGAGTATTGCAATCGTCTTCCCATCTGGCGAGCGAATAAGTCCAGGCTCACAGAGATGAACATCACTTCCTTTCCAGATTGCTTCTGGATAGCTCCACGTGCGACCGCCATCACTACTCAGTGTTTTATACAAAGCAAACTGAACAGGGTTTGTCGGCTTTCCATTTTCTCGTAGGTAACGACCATCATCATGGAACATCGCCATATACTGACCATTATCGAGCTGTTCGACACAACTCATAACTACAATGCCACCCCACTGTGCATGATCTTCCTTCTCTGAAGATTTGACTTCTTCCAAGGGCGTCCACGAGAGTCCGTCATCTTCACTTGTTGCTATTCGAGCTGGATACAAGCCTGACCACATAATCAGTCTCTTCTTACCTGTCTTTGGGTCTATCACTTCATAAAGTGTTGGCACTTCCTGGCTGTCCACCCAATTTTCTGGAACAGGGAGACGGTCTGACCAGGACAAGCCCCCATCCGCTGAACGCTTATAGACAATTGACCCTCGACCATGCCCCTTTGGATAGACGCACAATATTGTCTGCCCATCTTCAAGCAACACGGTTGTTGGATGCCCCAGATACTGCCCCTGCTCACGATCAACAATAACCTGACCAGTGGTTTGATTATCAAGGTCAATTACAGGCAATCGATAGCCGCGTGATGGCACCAGTTTATTAATCTGATTGAGCGAAGTTTCATTCGATATTCGCTCCACCTGATCCGACTTCGAAAGCAGCATGGCCTCAGTCGTCATTTGGCCATCATCAAGAAGCGTCAATTGCCCCCATATTGGCTGTTGCCCCTGAAGGGCCGCGAGCCGAAGCGTAAAAAGGCCCTCTCCAAATTCTTTAAGTTGATGTGGTTGTCCGACCCAAAGCACAAGATCACCTTCTGTTGGACTGCCAGAAAACTGATCATGCAGTAGCACGAAAATCCGGCCATCTTCTCCCTGCATACCATCCAGTATGGCTCCTTGTAGTGCGGCTGCTTGCGGAGCTGGATTTGTCCAA
>CALCOW010000526.1 GCA_937899935.1 uncultured Phycisphaerae bacterium | reverse complement strand
AAGCGGCGACAGATTATCTTGCAGCAGATGCGGAATGCCAAGGTGCTTACAGTTGGTGAAACAACATCCGGCGCCAAAGGGGTTGAGGCAGACAGTTTCCAAGTCAAGGTGGCAAATCCGCCTCAGATCAGCGAAGAAAAAGATATTACTGAGGCCATCAAAGGCGCCTTGGTTAAAGAGTTCGCATCTGAACTCGAAATCTCACCGAAGTTAAGTTTCCGTGGCGACTCAGTTGATGCGGATCAAGCGGTGCGAGAGTTTACCTTCCGGATTTCCGATCGAACGCTGGGCAAGAACATTGATCGGCCTGATGTGACCGATCGTATTCGTGGTGAGCTTGGTGGCGTGGCCATTCTCGTGCAAGACATTTCGCCGCCAGTGGAGTTAGACGACCTTAAAGAACGACTTGATCGGATGCGACGTCAGCCTGAATTCTCAAAGTCGGCTTCCGGTCGTTTGGTTGAAGTGTTCGGTTTAGATCCAGTAGAGAATGGCAAGGGTTATGAGGCCGTGGCGGTGACGGTCTACGACCCACAGATGAACTATGAAACGACGAATGCAGAAATAGTCGATACGAAACTGGCAGTGACAGAGTGGCAGCTCGTCAGTGAGGCACTCAAAAGCGAAACGAGCTTTGAGCAAGTAAGTAGTTTCTCATCCGCTATTGCTCGTACGCTGAAGGCCAATGCAGTCGTCGCCGTTGTGCTGAGCCTCTTGGGCATTCTTTGCTACATCTGGATTCGGTTTGGTTCGCTTCGCTATTCATTGGCTGCGATCGTGGCCTTGGTTCATGATGTTCTTATTACCGTTGGAGCCGTTGCTTTGACGGGCTATATCGGGGCGCAGACCGTTGCCACTGGTGGCTTGCAGATCGAAGCCGTGCAGATTGATCTAGGCGTTGTGGCTGCGTTGCTCACTGTTATTGGTTATTCATTGAATGACACCATCGTGATTCTTGATCGGATTCGGGAAAATCGTGGCAAGCTACCCTTACCTACACTTGCCATTGTTAACAGTTCGATCAACCAGACAGTTAGTCGTACCGTATTGACATCATTTACGACACTTCTTGCAGTGCTGATTATCTTCGTTGCAGGTGGTACTGGCATTCGCCCCTTCGCATTCTGTCTTTTGGTTGGGATTCTTGTTGGTACCTATAGTTCGGTGGCCATTGCATCGCCTTTGGTGTTCACGCGAAAATTTTCGACGAAGTCACCAAGTGATGCGGAGCTCCATGAAGATGGATATGAGCAGTCACCGCCCAGCGCATTAAGCTCAGCAGGGGCCTAAACAGACCCAGTCATTGCACTTCATAGACTTTATCAACGCTCGCGGTTAATACCGCGAGCGTTTTATTTGTCCTGTTCGGGGCATTTAGTCGATGCAATACCCCGATGGGGTAGTACAAAAATGGAGTTAACGTATGACGACTGGCGCCAAGCTCACCGTGATCCTGGCAGTAGCACTTGTGTTACTGGCCGTGGTTTATTTTGTAGTCTTTGTTCCTCAAGGTGATCTACCGATGAAAGCGGTTGATCCACAGATGTCTGAGGGGCAGTTGCAACAGGCTGCTCTGAGCGGCACCGCACCAAATGCTGCGAATAGGACCCCTGCTTTAGAGGCTCAAGTGCATCAGTTGCCCTCGCCCCTGGAGGTCAACATGACAGCAGTGTCAGACAGCCAGAACGCCATCATCGACCCCTCATCGGCACAGATCATGGCCACCCTCATGCCGCCTACAGTCGCTTTGGCGAGGGTTGGCGGCCCATCTTCTGGAGTACATTGGCAAACCCTGCCTGTAGAGACCCAACAAGAAATATCAACCAATGAAGTGGTCCCCGTCACCCCACATCATCAACGTCGGACATCTGGCGGACGGGTGTCAGCCGTTGTTGCCAATCCTGGGGCAGACATTGAGATCTCACAGACCGCCGTGACTGGTCGGCTCTACACCATTAAGCCTGGTGACACACTTTCTGATATCTCCCTAGCCTGGTTTGGCACATCGGTGCGCTGGCAAGAGATTGTGGCTGCCAATCCAGGGCTTAATCCCAATCGGATGCGGGTTGGCCACCGCATTACGCTGCCAGCCAAACTAAAAGCGGCGTCTCCAGGAAGAGCGATTGCGTCAGCGCCGCCCAAAATGCACACCAAGGGTACTTACGTCGTGCAAGCCGGCGATTCACTGACAACCATTGCTCAAGAAAAGCTTGGATCGATGCGCCATTGGCGACAGCTCTGGGAAATCAACCGAGCGGTGATTGGGAGCGACCCTGATGCTCTTAAAGTTGGCATGCGTCTTCAGCTCTATCGAAAATAGAACGGTCTTGTTGACGGTCAATCTGCCATCATTGCCCAGCCTAAATTTTGTCGGAGATGATCGAGGCTGAGGCTTCCGACCACAAGCGTTGACACGCCGTTGAGCAAGAGTGCTTGTTCAATGGCGTTCTGAGGCTCCAAGTGGCCGCTGCCCAGCGGTTTCTTGACCAAGACCCCAACCCCTTGCTCGGCGGCCTGTTGGATAACGTCGCTCATTTGACGGTGGTCTGGGTTGTACTCAAGCATGAGTGTGTCAGCCCAAGGCAGCGCATCGACGGCACCTTCAATGGTTTTGCCTGAGAAGCCTACAAAACGGGTTTTGCCCTGGGCCTTGAGATTCAAGATCGCCTCGACCGCATCGGTTTGGCTGAGAATTGCTTGATCGCGGCCATCAGAGTGAATATGCAGAAGATCCACTGCATCGGTTTTCAAATGACGCAGGCTCTGTTCCAGACTTTCTGTGAGACCTGGCGCAGAAAAGTCGTATGTCGATTGCCCATTGGAAAATCGCTCGCCAATCTTGGTGGCCAAAATATATTCGCCGCGCCGCTGGCCAACAGCCTTGCCAATTCGCTGTTCTGAAGTTCCGTATGCTGGGGCCGTATCGATCAGATTGATGCCCATATCCAGTATGCCATTGAGCAGCACCTCAACCTCTCGTTGATCTGGTAGCGGGTAGTCACTGGGATACTTGATGCCTTGATTGCGGCCAATCTTAAAAGCACCGAAAGCAATTGGACTGACGGTCAGTTCGGTTGATCCTAGTACTCGGTGGACCACTTTAATGGTGTCTCCCAGGGTGGCATCGCGATATCCGGCCGAGGCCATTGGTCGCGTGAAGGAATTCCAATACTGTTTGAATTGGTCAACAATTCTGCATCATCCATCAGGTGTGCAACCTTTTGCGCCAATCGCGGTGCTAAGACCATTTTCGTAGGCCAAGCGGTGATCACATTGCCACGTCGGTCAACACAGGCATCACTTGGTCGGTGTCCGCGAAAGCGAGCTTCTGCTCGATCAACACGGTAGGTAGACCACTCAGTGCCACTTGGCTTAAACGCGGGCAGCACCTGAGATAACTCTGCAATGGCATGCTTAATCAGTTGTTGTGATTCCAGCTGTACGCCGTACTCTGCGATATGTCCGCCCAGCTGCCATACGCGCTGCTGACGAAAATCCTGTGTACTTGTGATCGTGACGCGGGTTCGACCTCGATCGATACAGTGGCCATTAAGCACAGGGAGATCACCCTTTGCGACCACCATGTGAAGTGGTCGGCGCTGAAGAG
>CALCOW010000525.1 GCA_937899935.1 uncultured Phycisphaerae bacterium | reverse complement strand
AACGTTAGATCTGAACTGCTTGGACTCGGTATTCCTCTGGTCCAACACACCACCCAGACCATCCTGCCAATTGAGGTACTTCGTAGCAAAACCAATACGCCATACAGCGTTTATACCCCTTTTGCTCGCTGTTGGAACGAGCATCTCAATCAATCCGGTTTGCCAGATTTAAACGACCCAAAGTCCTACTCTCAGTTGACAGACCCTCTTCATATCAATGGGTCTGAAATTCCACAGCCGAGTTGGTCGCACACGGCATGGCAACCCGGAACAACGGTGGCGCTACAGCGCCTCAACAAGTTTCTTGATGGCCCGGTTGACGAGTATCATCTCAAACGTGATCGTCCCGACACGAATGGCACCAGCACCTTATCACCTTGGCTTGCGGTTGGATCTATTTCACCTGTGACTTGTCTACGCCCACTGATTCAGCGTTATGGACTGTCGATTGATGACTGGCCAGATGGACCACGGGTATGGCGGCAGGAACTGATTTGGCGTGAGTTCTACAGACATGTCATGATGACCCGCGATCGCGTGTCTCAAAATTTGCCAATGCAGGATTGGACATCCAATGTTCCCTGGCGATCAGACAGAGATGTCTTTCAAGCTTGGGCTAATGGACAAACAGGTTTTGATATCGTTGATGCAGCGATGATTCAACTCAAAAAGCTTGGCTGGATGCACAACCGACTTCGTATGGTGACTGCCATGTTTCTCACGAAGAATCTGTTGGTTGATTGGCGGCTTGGGGAGATGCACTTTGCAAAGCACCTCATTGACTATGACTTTGCCAGTAATAATGGAGGTTGGCAGTGGGCTGCTTCAACCGGGACTGATGCCGCACCCTACTTCCGTATCTTTAACCCCGAGTCTCAAGCTTCAAAATTCGATCCCGACAACACCTATCAATCTCAGTGGCTGAATGGATACTCCCGTCCTCCACAAATGATCGATCTTCGGACAACCAGATCTTTTGCTATTAAGATCTTTAAGGAAGCTAAATCCGGATTTGATGCCAATGAGTAATCTTCCAAATGTTGAGCGTGATCAGGGCGACTTTGTACTCCGAGCCCGCGCTCGTATTGACCAGCCGCGGGCCAAGGTATTTGAGTTCTTTGCCAACGCACGCAATCTTGAACGCCTCACACCAGACTTCCTACAGTTCAAGGTACTGACACCCGGTGAAATCGAGATGCGTCAAGGAGCACTGATCGATTACAAGCTGCGTGTACGCCGTATACCAATCCGCTGGAGAACAGAAATAACGGCTTGGGATCCACCCTACTCTTTCGAAGACAATCAGCTTAAAGGTCCCTATCGGAAGTGGCTGCACAAACATATCTTTGAAGAAGATGGCCATAGCACCATCATGGAAGATATCGTTCGCTATCGTGTTTGGGGTGGGCGCCTTGTCAATAGCCTCCTGGTTCAGCGCGACGTGCAGAAGATCTTCGAGTATCGTAGTTCAGTACTTTCATCGTTCTTTCCAACTGAATCTACTCAATGACGACCGAATCAATGTTGCTTCTTTTTCAGGCCCTTGCCAGTTGTGGCATGTTTGGTCTGATATGGCTGATTCAGCTGGCCCACTATCCTCTCCAAGTGTACGTACCGGCTGAACGCTTTGTTGACTATCAAGCTTCTCATATGCGGCGAGTGACTTTTATCGTGGGCCCACTGATGATGATCGAGTTGGTGACCTCAGTTTGGCTCGTTCAACTCCCACTGCAGGGATCCATGTTGCTTGCTGCCTGGATCGGCATTGGTCTCATCGTAGTCATCTGGCTTTCAACAGCTGCATTACAGATCCCCTGTCACTACCGCTTAGAACGCGGCCGAAATGATGTCGTCATCAACAGATTGGTGCTCACCAACTGGATACGCACGATCGCCTGGACTGGTCGAGCGGGCATCTCGCTTTGGATGCTGGCGATTGCCATGCCTAGCTAGCACGCTTCCTCACGCGACCAGATCTTCTATCGATTGGCCATGGACCGTAAAAAAGCTAAGTGACGAATATTTTCGTCTTTTCATCGCTGATGGCTGGACTGACGAATAGCTTCGTATATACTGCCCCACGATCAATCATTCGAAAGGCCGTCTTAATCATGAAGAAAAATGCGAAGTCACGAAAGCCCACTGACGCCGAGTGCCAGATCCTTGATGTCATCTGGAGACGAGGCAGTGCCACCGTGCGCGAGGTCTATGACGATCTCAGTGCCAAGAGTGATATTGGTTACACAACCGTATTGAAATTCATGCAGATCATGACAGATAAGGGCCTATTAAACCGCGACACAAGCGTGCGGCCGCAGATTTATAAAGCTTGTTATTCGCAACAGAATACACAGAAAACAATGGTTGCCGATCTGCTTGATCGAGCCTTTAGTGGCTCTCCTGGCAACCTGGTTCTGCAAGCACTTTCGATGCGAAAAACCACACCGGAGGAACTCAAAGAGATACGGGAATTGCTCAAGAAACTGGAGCGCAACCAATGAATGAAGCAAGCCTTTTTGCTGAACTCTGGCTGATCCTGGGATGGACCATTGCTCATTTTCTATGGCAGGGATTCTTGATCGCAGGCGTGGCCGCCCTAGTGCTTACCACTTTGAGAAAAGCGACCCCGACATCTCGTTATCTGGTGAATTGCATTGCAATGAGTCTTGGGCTGATTGTTTTTGTGACCACTTTCTTTGTCGTCCTCGCGCAACACGGTGAAGCGACGCGCACAGAGTTGTACAGCGATCTTCAAATCCTGCCACCGACCATGCTTGCTGATTCACAGGTATTCGAGACTCCAAATCAGGTCGAAATGCCCATCGGCATCATCGATGAAAGCGTCATGACGCCGCCCGCAGACAAGCCCTCCTTCTGGCAGTTAACCACTTCAATCTTCAGCATTAACTCGCTGACCTGGTTATGGCTTGCCGGCGCTTTCTTCATGCTGACCCGTTTCGCAGTTCAATGGAATGCCGCTCGCTATCTGAAACACTATTTGGTCAGCGACCCCGATCCAAAATGGCAGCACATGTTCAACGACATCAAAGCAAAGCTGGGCATTAAGAAGGGTATCCAGATCATCCAAAGCCGCCTGGTTGAAACACCAATGGTGATTGGATGGATCAGCCCGGCCGTATTGATTCCAGCTTCAGTCTTTACTTCACTGACAACAGATCAAGTTCGCATGATTTTGACTCATGAACTTGCACATATTCGCCGTTTTGATCACCTGGTAAATATTTTACAAGGGACGATTGAAATAATTCTCTTTTTTCATCCAATGACTTGGTGGCTCTCCAAAAACATACGAATTGAAAGAGAGTACTGTTGTGATGACACCGCCCTATCAACCGCATGTAAACCAAGACTTTTTGCTGAAGCACTGATTGAACTTGAATCGCTTCGAATTTCACAAAAAACACAGCTACAAAACGCAGGACTTGCACTTACCGGAGGCTCACTCATGTCACGGATCTCACGCATCGTTAATCCAGGTTCATCTCAAGACACCAACCTATTTCGATCCAAAACGCCACTGGCCATACTGCTAACACTGCTTTTGATGATGAGCGGTCTTATTTATGTCGCTGGCAATGCCTATGCGACAAGCACGATTGGAAGTGATTTCACTGAAGCCACTCAGGATCATGACGAACATAGTCACCCAGACCAAGATGAGCACCATCATCACGACGAGCATGGACATCACGACGAGCATGGACATCACGACGAGCATGGAC
>CALCOW010000524.1 GCA_937899935.1 uncultured Phycisphaerae bacterium | reverse complement strand
GAAACTAATAGAAGAATACCCCTCTCAGACCTGGAATCCAGCCCGACACAGCAGAAGTACCCTCTTAGGCACTCCTCGGGGGCTTCTAGAGCGCTTCCTGTTGATTAAACAGGTTGGACTTGGTCCTCAAGACGGTCAGGTGCCGCGAAGTGGCTTTGGAACTCAGATGCAAAATGCAATCACAAGAGCCAGACTAAAGCAGCAAACACCCATCCAAAAGCTAGCAAGGTACCCCCAATTCATGTGGATCATCCACTCCATCAGAAATGCTGCCCCGGCCTGCCCAAGGTTGTATGCCACCGTCATGCGCCCCCATCAAGAAGCCTGTGCCTTTGCACCGGCAACCATATCACCTCCACGAAGACGGTCGTTGTCTACGCGAATTTTAACCACCGTTAGAGAAGGCCGGCCTTAGCGAGCTACGCAAGGTTCATCGTCATCAAGAACTCAGCGTTGCTCTTGGTCTTAAGCAATCGGGTCCTTAACAACTCCATGGCCTCGACCACACTCATATCTGAAACGACCTTCCGCAATCGGACAACAAGGTCCAGTTCCTTTGGATCAAGCAGCAATTCCTCACGACGGGTGCCTGAGGCAGCGATGTCGATCGCAGGCCAGATGCGCTTCTCGACGAGCTTTCGTGTTAAGTGCAATTCGGAGTTACCAGTACCCTTGAATTCCTCAAAGATAACTTCATCAGCCTTTGAACCTGTATCGACCAGGGCCGTGGCAATGATCGTCAAAGACCCGCCGTTCTCGATGTTCCGGGCAGCGCCAAAGAACTTCTTGGGCTTAATGAGCGCTTGAGTATCAACGCCGCCGGTACCAATCTTGCCTGTGTTAGGCATCGCATTGTTGTAGCCGCGGGCCAAGCGTGTAATAGAGTCCAGCAGAATGATGACATCGCCGCCACACTCAACAATTCTCCGCGACTTATCTGACACCATTTCAGCGACCTGAATATGACGGGAAGCTTCTTCATCAAATGTTGAGGCCACGACCTCGACACTATCTGGTGTGTTCCTTTTAAAGTCGGTGACCTCTTCTGGCCGCTCATCAATCAGCAACACGATTACTTTCGCATCAGGATGATTACGAGCGATCGCATTGGTCATCCGCTGCAAAATAACGGTCTTGCCTGTTCGCGGCGGCGCCACAATTAATGCTCGTTGTCCAAAACCAAGAGGCGTGACGAGATCGATCACACGCGTCTCTATCTCTTCAGTGTCGGTCTCCAAGTGAATTCGCTCATTTGGATGAAGAGGTGTGAGATTTTCAAAGGTCCCTAAGTTATGAAGCTTCTTAGGATCCTGCCCATTGATTGACTCTAGACGGAGTAAGGCAAAGTACGTCTCGGCTTCCTTTGGTGGACGAATGAGGCCTTTGAGAACCTGGCCCTTCCGCAATCCAAATCGTCGAACTTGCGATGGGCTCACGTACACATCATCTGGAGAAGGCATGTACGAATACTCAGGACTTCTGAGGAAGCCATAACCATCTGGCATGATTTCAAGGGTGCCTTCGCCGACCATGAGCCCTTGTTTTTGAGCCCTTGTTTTCAGAATCTCAAAAACGAGTTTTTGCTTAGAGAGTGTCGCCGTTTCCTTCAGGCCTGCCTTTTTGGCTTGTTTGGCCAACTCATCCATATTCATCTGCTGAAGCGCAGGCAGATCAAGGGCATCCTTCTTGATCGTGTCATACTTGCCATCGGTCTCTTTATCGAGCGCCGCGGCTTCTGCCTCCAGGGCCTCATCTGAGGGAACGTCGCCCGGCTGCAACGTGACGGTTCCAAAGCTTGGAACATATTTGTTAGAGCTCTTTTTCCGACGACGGCGAGGTTTCTTAGTTGCCATAGTTTCTTTCCGATTAGGGGAAAGGTGGTAAGCCCGTTTGGGCATATCAATTGGTTCTTTGTGTGGGGGGTACGTTCACTTCATTGTGAATGTACGCCAAGGTTTTCCATAGATAAGGAAAGTGATCATCGTCCTGTCAAAGGGACGTTTTACTGAACTGACTCCAGATCAGAAAAGCTCGAATACGAACACGGCCAACAGTAAAAACGCAATATGGCCTAGAACATGCAATGCACCGACGAGATCAAAACACTTGAATTCGGAACTACCACCACCCAAAAAAGGTGTTGCGTGACTCAAGAGTTGGATCCGGTGATGCGGCACCTGGCACAGCCTGGTTCGCTCCCACATCCTACCATCTCCAACCCAAAAAAAAGTCCGATGATTGAAAAACGGTAAATGTTTCGTAGAAACGTAGCGACTAACACTGATCCGAAATGCCCGTTAACTGCTGCATAAAGCGATTTACCTCGATCTGTAAAGCGTCCAAGTCACCATTATTAGACACAACAATATCTGCCCGAGCACGCTTTTCTTCCGTAGAAATCTGAGCTTGCATTCGTCGCTCAAATTCAGCCTCTGACCAACCACGAGAAGCGATGATCCTGTGGCGGCAATGAGTGCTATCAGAATCCACAAACACAATGACATCACAGGCATCATCGAGACCGACCTCAAACAAGAGAGGTGCATCAATGACCAACGCTGGGGTCGATGCGGGTGCTTCTGCAAACAAGTCCATGCGATGCTGGTTCACCAATGGATGTAACAGCTGCTCGAGCCGGGCTCTTTCGGCCTTATCAGCAAAAACAATCGAGGCGATCGCGGCACGATCGAGCCCTCCTGATTCATCGAGAACAGAAGCCCCCCACCAGCGAACAAGGGTATCAATGATGCCCGGAGACTGAAGTAAATGTCCTACGGTCGCATCAGCATCGGCCACCACACAGCCTGCTTCTTTAAGCATTTTTGCCACCGCACTTTTGCCCGCACCAATGCCACCGGTCAGACCAACGATCGGAGGAGACACTGGGTTTGTGCCTGAAGACATCATTGAATCACTCGCGACCACGAAGTGCCTTCGGCGCCATCATGGATGAGAACACCTATCTCAAGAAGTTCATCACGTATTCTGTCTGCTTCTGACCAGTCTTTGCTTGCCCTGGCTTCGTTCCGCTGTTGAATTTTTTGCTCGACCATCGTGGCATCAACGTCACCAAGATCTTGCTGGGGCTCATGAGCAAGTGTAAGAACACCAAGCACCGAATCCATTCGCTCCAGAGCTTCTAGTTCTTCGTTATAGCAACCATGATCGTCACCATCTGTTTGAGGTAGAGGTTGATCAACTTGATAGCAGGACGCTGCTTCATTCAAGACACCGATCGCACCGGCAATGTTAAGGTCTGACTCTAACGCCGATGCAAAAGCGGGCAATGCTGCAACCAATGGTCCAACCTCTTGTCCCCGAGGGTGATCTGCATGCTTCTGCAACCACTGATGCAAACGTACCCAGCGACTGACTTGGCGCTGTGCATCACGTAGGGTTTGCATCGTGAAATTTGCGTTCAGTCGATAATGCGTCGCAATGATTGCTAAACGCAGAGCAGCTGGGGTACCCCCTCTGGCATAAAGATCTCCAGGTGTATAAAAAGTACCCGCACTCTTACTCATCTTGGCGCCTTCAGTCATCAGATGCCTTGTATGAAACCAGAATCGAGCAAAGAGCTCGTTTCCGGAAAGTGCACAAGATTGAGCAATTTCGCATTCATGGTGCGGAAATATGTTGTCTTCCCCACCCGAGTGAATATCGATCACACCCGAAGCGCGGTCGCCCAGCAGTTCCAGGGCCATCACACTGCACTCCAAATGCCAGCCTGGATATCCTTCCCCCCAAGGACTTGGCCACTTCATGACATGTGACGGATCAGGCTTCCAAAGCATGAAGTCGGCTGGATGCCGCTTGAGTTGCTGTGTCGCAGCATCGACACGTCCCCCTTGGCCGCTGCGGAGTTGGTCGATTGTGTTTCCAGACAGTCGGCCATATCCAGGAAACTTCTGCACATCAAAGTAAACCACGTTGTCCTTTGCGACATAAGCGCAATCTTCATCAATGAGGCGCTGCACAAACTCGACCATGGCTTCAACAAATTGCGTTGGCCGAGGCATCCGCTCGGGATGCTGTTCGATGTCTTCAATAATTCGCAAACCAAGTTGTCGCGCATCTTCAATAAAAGTCTGGGCGTAAAACTCAGCCACTGCGTAAGGGTCGTCGGGATCGACGCTGGCGCCTGCGGGCAGAGTGCCCTGCTTTTTCGCTTCTTTAAGTCGCTTGGCGGCGACCTGCATTTTGTCCTCTCCCCCACCATCAGCAGACGCATCATCTGTCATGTGGCCCACATCAGTAAGGTTCATCACCTGAATGACCTCATGACCCATAAACTCTAAAGCTCGCCGCAGAACATCCGCATTCAAGAAGGCGCGAAAGTTGCCAATGTGTGCATAGTCATAGACGGTCGGTCCACACGAATAGAACGTGACCGTCTGATGGAGCTGATCCAGAGGCTGGAAAGGCTCTTCTTTCTTACTAAGCGTGTTGTAAAGACGAAGCACCACAGAGAGCACGGTACGCTCACACCGCAAAGACAGCAAGGAGCGGTATCATGAGTGATCCTGTACAGCCACTGATCGCTTCTATGGGTTCTCAGAATGCTGTCCGATTCTCCTGAACCTCCAGACGCCGACTGACCCGAACATGAATGATCCAACAGACTACACACAACTGTCCAACCAGAAGATCCTCGTGACCGGTGGTGCTGGCTTCATTGGCTCGCACATCGTGCCGGCATTGCAAGAAACTGGTGCACACGTGACCGTGCTCGATGATCTCTCGAGTGGTTTTGTTCACAACGTACCTGAGGGCGTGCCACTCATTCACGGATCAATTCTTGATAAAAAGCTGATCACCAGTGCATTGCACAAGTGTCGCTACATCATTCATCTCGCAGCCTTCGTCTCAGTTCCTGGAAGCCATGATCGTCCTGAGGAATGCCGCCAAATCAATGTAGAGGGAACCCAGAATCTGCTGGACGCCGCAAATGATGCGGATGTAAAGCGCGTCGTTTTTATGAGTTCATGCGCTGTCTATAACGCGACGACGCAAGGTCCATTGAGTGAATTAGATGAACCGGCGCCCAACTCGCCATACGCAGAAAGTAAACTCCTGGGCGAGGAACTGGTTGCTCAATACAAACCTGAAAACCATGGTGGCGTTTCCCTCAGACTTTTCAACGTCTTTGGTCCACGGCAAAGCCCCAGTGGTTCCTATGCCGCTGCAGTACCTCAGTTCCTCTATGCACTTCGCAATGGTAAGCAACCGGTCATCTTTGGTGACGGCCTTCAGACACGTGACTTTGTCTACGTTGATGACGTCGTACGAGCCACTGCTTCAGCACTTCTGGCTGATCAGACGATGCCTTCAGTCTTCAATGTCGGCAGTGGCGAAGAACACACGATTCTTGAAGTGGTCATTGGCCTTGCCGCCGCCTTAGGCCTTGATGTACACCCGCGCTTTGAGAGTCCACGCAAAGGAGATATCCGCCGCTCCTGTGCGGCCATCAATCTGGCGCATAAGTTTCTCGATTTTACTCCTGAGATCTCACTCGAAGAAGGTCTCAAGCGTCTCGCTCGTCACTAGATTTATTGAGAGCGCCACAACTTTTTAATTAGCCCGCCAAGTTGATGCGAGGCGAAGGTTGCCCTTGGGGCATTGCAACCATCTCTGGTTGCCTGGCTTCGCTTGTCGAACCTTTGGCCATCGCCATCTTCCATGTTTCACATTCATATGTGAGCAACTCAATAACTTCATTGGCGATAGTAACGTCGCGAAGACTACTTGCTTCAATGAGCCTCTGATAAATAAAGAGGTAAAGTGACTTCATCTTTGCGCAAAGCTCAGGTGCCTGGTCTTCCTTGAGTGAACCGACCAACTCCATCACAATATCACGCGCACGGGAGAAACCCTCGTAAACACCTTCGTGGTCTTTCGCCTCAAGTGCATCACGACCTCGCGTTGCAAAGCGCACCGATCCCTCCAAAAGCATCAGTCGAAGCTCTGCAGGGTTCGCGGTCAAAACCTGGGTCTTCAGATACGCGTTGTGGTTCTCTTCACTCACTGACTGTTCCATCGGCTCAGTGTGCTTGCAAACTATATTGCGCCTTGAACAAGTCCGATATTACTTTGCAGACTCAATAAGGAATTGCTCTGGTTTTGCATCGAAGCGAGTATTGATTCCATCGCTGCAAACTCTTGTTGGAGCCGTTCCCGTTTGGCGGCCAACCTGGCTTCATAACTCTCGATCCGACTCTCCGTCAACTCTATTTGGCTATCACGTGCATCAGTAGCGCGAGCGATCGTACCAGTCGTGCTCTGAGTTAATCCCTCAAGAATCGCTTCAATCATCGGCCCAACACCGCGCGCCACGATGGTGCTTTCACCCCCACCAACTGTAACCCCCGGTGCAATTTCTTCTGGTTCTAACTCAACATCTTCAAGAAGTTCAAAGAGATTCGCAACTGCCACGCGATCTTGTGTGTACGCTGAAAGGAATTTCTCTTGATCAAACTCAAGTTGTCCACCGGCGCCAAAGGTGATCCCAATTTGTTGAAGGTATGTGTACTGTGTACTGAGCCCTTCAGCTCGATCGCGCACAACCGCGTTTAGTGATTCTCTGACACGTGCGGCCGTCGCATCACCTAACAGAACGCCCCTTTGACCTGACTCAACATCGTAGAATTCATATTCTTCGAGTCGAGCGATTGCATCATTAAACGATGTTACAAAAGCCTCAACAGCAGCTGCAATAGTTTCGGTATCTCTCGTGACAGAAACCGTAATTGGATCCGATGATGTAGCCAGCACATCAAGTGTCACGCCTTCGATGAGCTCATCAAAGGTATTTGTTGAACTCGTGACGAGGAATCCCGATTCACCCTCAGCAGCAGCGAACTCTAAACGTGCGTCTTGTGCTCGCGTCAGCACGCCAAGGCTCAGATCGGTGCCCTGAGTGTCAATGATCAGATCGCCTGCTCGACCACTTATGGCTGATGCAAAAGAGATCCTGTACGGCGATACACTCGATCCGACATTCAAGACAGTCGCTGATACTGGAATGTTCGCATCGTTGACTTTGGCAGCGATTTCATTGAGCGTATCACTTGCAGTTACTTCGATGACGCGCTCGTAAGAACCATTGATATAAGAATTCTCGATCGTCGGCGAGGCGCCCTGGATGTTGAGATCTTGCGCCGTTGAACCAGTCACTGACTGAACTGTAATTGGAACAAATGAATCAATATTCTGTGTTGGTTCCCCCAGGAACAATCCATCACCGTTGTCGTTGATACCCACCTTAATGGCGAGACCCTTCGATCGAATCAGTTGCACCAGATCATCCACGGTCTTGATGGCACTATCCACGGTCACATCAGCACTCACGCCCAGGCCATCAGTAATGCGAAACGTACCTGACCCAATACCCCGACCGTAGTTTAAGTCCTCAAGTTTGGTCGCCTCCCCTATGTATTGGAGTTGTAGGTTTTTACCGTCAAGCTTGTCACTTGCCACTGAATTGAGAATACCCAAGGAATTCGCAAGTGCTCCTGTAATCTCAAGGAGAGCTGATTGATCCATGGTCCCTGTTTTATCGATCACCGTCAGGCCGTTATCCGACTCTGCTATTTGAACTTCGACCTGCACACCACCATCTGACAGTTGTTGATTGATTCGGTTGACAATCTCGCTAATGGTCTCTGCATCACCCAGCCCTGAGATTGTTGTTGAGTTTCCAATTCGATCTTTGACCGTCATCTCACCTGAGTAATCTAATAATCCTCCACCATTGAGATTCCGCAGCAGTACACCATCGACATCCCCAAGCAAACGCTGACCAGAGATACTGGAATCGCTAACACCTTCTTCGAGGGTTAGAAGTCCAAGGCTCTGCGCTGCATTGCTATTACTCGCGGTGGAAAGCACTTTGAGATTTCCAACTCCGCCCGTCGCATCGGTCAATTCCAACCGAAGCCCATCCGCTGCAATATTGGCTGTGATCGCTCCATTATTCGCCGCACCACTTGAATCGACTGCATTGTTGATGGCCAGAAGAATTGATTCGAGGGTGTTCCCACCAGAGTCTGGTGGGTTGTAATCCAAGACGGAACCCATCAAGGAGTCACTTTCAACCCCATCGACCGAAAGTAGCCCAAGTGCCTCTGCGGTCTCATTCCCAAAGGCTCCGGCTCCCGTGACTTTCAATAAGCCCGTCCCACCAGAATTGTCGGTAAGTGTGAGGCGCTCTCCATTCACGATGGAAAGAGATATCGTGCCCCCAGTCTCGGCAAAAATCTGCTCCTGAAGTTCACCAACTGTGCTAAGACCACTGAGGTCGATATTAAAAACAGTCCCATTCCGAGCTTGGATCTGTAAATCGCTCGTGAAGGGATCCGAGTCCACAGGCACCCCTTCTGCATCGTTTAGGAGGGAGAGTGACGAAGCAACATCGATGCTCAGGCCACTCAAATCGATATTGAAGACGCGTCCGTCTCGAGCTGTCACTTGGATATCTGCGACGCGATCCTTAATCAGAACACCGAGGCCATCATTGAGTGTCCGCGTCGCTGACCCCAGATCGAGGTAGTAGATCGAATCACCAATCAGCGACGTGCCATCCAGGGTTCCGGTCGCTAGACCCAAATCGACCGCAATGTCTGATCCCCCCAGACCTGACACTTGCAACGTTCCTGAACCACCACTCTGATCCGTTAATACCAAGTGATCTCCATCGACGGTCGCCACTACTTGAACGTCCAGCGACTCATTAACCGCGCGCGTCACATCCCCTAATGTCACCGCTGAGCTCAGATCGATGGTGGCTTGATCGCCTGCTGCATCAGTGATCAGGATGCTGCCGCGCTGGACCCCAAGACCACCATTGAGTTCATTAAGTTCGCGTTCCGGGCCCAACTGCCCCTGACCGAATTCAAAGCTCAAGTGCGAGAGACCAAGAGCACTAGACTGAGCATCCTCAAAACCCATGCTCATCCGCTGGCTATAACTTGCAAGTCCTTTTACAACAAAGGCATACGTTCCCGGAATGGCGCCATTAGAAGCCGTTGCGAGAATACCTTCTGGTCTCGAGGAGGAGCCCAGTACTGAGGTGAACAAATCTCCGCTGGTGAGGGTTGAAACACTATTGAGCACACTGAGTAAACGTGCGTTCACATCAAGCAGCGCCGCCTTCTCAGCTTGCAGAACTGAGACTCGCTCCTGCAATCTATATAAACCCGTTGACTGAAGACCAATTAAGTTGTTGATCAGTGAGGCGGTATCAATACCACTGATCAAACCGACGCCAGTTGATATTGATCCCATGAGCTACCAGCCTCCTTATCACCGTGGCACAACCGTGCGCTACCGCCGTCTTTGTTCTCTGCCAGACCAATATCGAACGGCGCGCAACTTGACCATGCATTTCTCTTTGAACCCATGCAATAGCCGGACCATTACCCTTGCAGCTTGTTACAGCCTGCCAGGCCGTCAGGAGTTAAAAGGGCGCCGCAGCTGCGCCTCTCAAGGCGCAGGATCAGCAATGCAAAGGTGATGTCTGCGCCTCGATCGCACCGACTCAAGAGAGCGATGTGCATATAGGTATAAGTACTTTGTATAT
>CALCOW010000523.1 GCA_937899935.1 uncultured Phycisphaerae bacterium | reverse complement strand
GGCTGGTTGGCGCCGCTCTTGTGCTCTGGTCGCCTGTGCACGCCACGTGGGGGCAATCGCCGGCGGCCACTGGTTGGACCTACACCGAGACCGTTGGTGATCTGGACATGCCGCGATCAGCGGTGATTCTGCCCGCCGACGAGACGGGAGCCCAGAGCGTGATCGTCGCAGATCGCAACGGTGTCAGCGTGCTAGGTGCTCAGGATGGGCAATTTGAAGACGCCATGGTGCTGACCATCTTTGATGAGGTGGGCCAGCCTTCGGCGCTGGCCACTGGCAGTGATCAGCGTTTGTATGTGGCCGATGCTCAGAGAGATCAGGTGGTGGTGCTGGATGCGTGGGGGCAGCCGTTGGCAACTTGGGGTGGGCCTGGAGAACTCTTGGCGCCGGGCGGGTTGGCCCTTGATGAGAAGCGCGGGGTTCTCTACGTCGCGGATACCGGGCAGCATCGTGTTGCGAAGTATGGTCTTGATGGCACACTGCAAGGGTATTGGCAAGGCCCCAAAGAGAGGCCCTTGAAAAGGCCCACGGGTCTAGCGGTGTCAGATGACGGACAGTTGGTGGTTTGTGATACGGGTAACCACCGGCTCCTGATTGTGCAGCCGCAAGACTTTGATCAAGAAGAGAGTTCGGCTTTGGTGGTTGGGCAGTGGGGCATGTATCCCAGCATGCTTGATGAACCAACCGCCGTACAGATTATCGATGGCTTGATCTATGTCACCGAGCGGCGCAATCATCGTGTGCAGGTTTTTGACATGGGTGGCCAAAGTCGCGGCATGTGGGGCAAACACGCGTTGATACCACATCAAGGTGAAGGCAAACTGCACTACCCAGATCAATTCGTGGTCTCTCCGGATGGAAAGTGGGCGTTGATTGTGGAGGGTCTTGAAGATCGTATGCAGATCTTTGAACCTGGCCCCCCATTGACTGCTGCGACAGGGCCGCAAGGTGTGCTGGCTCAAGAAACCAAGACCCATTTTGGTGCACACCCCTCTACTTCAGGTGAACTGCTTGTGATTCCTGACCCTGAGACCCATCAGGTGTACGTCTTTCGAATGACTGGGCAAGAACCAATCCTGATCACACAGTTTGGCATGCGTGGCACTGGTGCGGGGCAATTTATGGATCTCAGTGGAATTGCCATCAACGGCAAAAAGGTTGATGTGCTTGATCCGTCAACAGCGCGCCTGGCTCAGTTTCAATTGGACTGGTCGCCCCAAGATCCAATTCGGTTTGATCCGCTTCTCAGTCGCTTGGTCACCAATCGTGAACTTGGTGAAGACCCAAGCGCCAGTGGGAAGCGTGGTTTGTGGCCCGGCGCCATGGTGATTGATCAGGATGGGCGTCGCTTGATTATTGATCAAGCCAACGCTGAGATTCTTGTCTTGGAGCCAGGTGGTGCGGAAAGTCGGCGGTTTGGCCAGAGTTCAGAGGGCACCCCGTCCTTAAGTCGCCCAACCGCACTGGCGATTGATGAAGCAGGCATGATCTATGTCGTTGATAGTGCTCAGCAAAACGTTCTTGTGTTTAACCCAGAGGGTCAGTATCAAGCGAGCTTTGGAGGCCCATCGGTCCTTGAGTATCCCTTCGGCGTGACGGTGTTTGACAACAAGGCGTATGTAACTGATCGGGCGGCCGGGCAGATCGTCGTCTTTGATACGGCCGATGGAAACGTTGTTCAGCGCATCGAAGGACCCGGCGGTCGGGGCTTTGAAGTCGATCAGATGTTTAAGCCCGCAGGCATCATTCGTAATCAAGAGGGCAACTTGATTGTTCTCGATGACGGCAATCACCGAGGGCAGATATGGTCCCCTCAGGGGCAATGGCTGGTCACCTTCGGACTTGGCCGCTCGTATACCCCCTCACGCAGGCCACGCCCCATCACTGAAGATTAAACACGAGCCGGTTTCCTCATTGAGCATTGGGCCCCCTACAATCTTGGCATTGAAGAACCTCACACACATCTTGGCCATCGTTTACAGTTTGATTCTTGTCGGTGCAGCGATCACCCTGGTTAGTTGCGCCAGTCCGCCTGAGCAAGCACCGGCGGTCGAGAGCCAAGCCCAAATAAAAAAACCATCGCAAGGACATGTCATCGAAAGCAATGCTGGTGGTTACTTGGTTCGATTCAAGCCGAGGCCAGATCCGCTTTTGGTCAATGAACTGTGTGATTTAGAAGTGCAGGTCATGCGTCCAAACGGATCAGTCATCGAGACCGACAAGGTGGTGCTCTTTGCCGATGCGGCGATGCCGCATCATGGTCATGGCATGAATGTGGTGCCGCAGGTGACCTCCGAAGATGGCGATGTCTTTCTTGTGGATGGCATGCTTTTCCACATGCCAGGCCGTTGGGAGCTCTACTTTGATATCACCGAAGATGATGTGACGGAGCGGGCTCAGTGCGTTGTTTTCTTCGAATAGCAGCGCTGGTGGTGCTGGCCACACCGGTGGTTGTGGTCGTGCAGGCACAAGAGGATGGGACGACGAACTCAGCACCGTTGACGCCAACCCAACAGACGCGTCTTCGTCGGCATGCCAACTTGCCAGCACTTTCTGTTGACGCCACCAATGCTTATGCAAATCGTGAAGAAGCCGTTGCCTTAGGGCACCATTTGTTCTTTGACCCCCGTCTCAGCGGAAGTGGATCGTTGAACTGTACTTCTTGTCATGATCCAAACAAGGCATTTACCGATGGGCGAAAACTGGCGCAAGGGGTTGGTCTGATTAATCGCAACACGCCGACCTTGCTCAACGCGTCGCACCATCGTTGGTTTTACTGGGATGGTCGCATTGATACGTTGTGGGGCCAAGCGCTTGAGCCAATTGAAAGTCCGCAGGAAATGAATGGCGACCGTGTGGCCGTTGCTCGGTTATTGATTCAAGACAAGTCGTTGCGTCAAGCGTACGAAAAAGTATTTGGTTCATTGCCGACGCCAAGTGAAGTTGTTGAATGGCCGGCGCATGGAACACCTCGCTTTGATCGTCCCGAGGAACGTGATGCGTGGGCCTCAATGTCTGCAGAAGATCAGGCTCTTGCGAATAAAATTTTTGTCAACGTTGGCAAAGCGATTGCGGCCTATGAGCGTAAGTTGTTAACCGGGCCTTCACCGTTTGATCTTTACATGCAAGGCCTTGAACAAGGACGCACGACCTTGCCAGAGGGCATGACGCCTGCCGCCGTTCGGGGAGCGGCCTTGTTTGTTGGTGCGGCCAACTGTCGCATGTGTCATGTTGGGCCTCTGTTGTCAGACAGCGAGTTTCACTCGGTTGGTATTGTTGGTAATGATGGGGATGTGATGCAGCTGCCTGGCCGTTTTGGCGGGGTGCAGAAACTTCAAGCGAATCCATTTCGAGCCAGCGGTTCGTTTAGTGATGATGCCACGAACAAGCAGGCGCAGCTGGCCGATCGTTTGGTCGTGGGTCCTGAGCTGTGGGGGCAAATGCGTACGCCATCCTTACGCAATGTCGCTTTGACTGCACCCTACATGCACAATGGCCAGTTCGACACCCTTGAAGAAGTATTGACGTACTACTCGACACTTGAAGGTGCGATCTTTCCAGGGCACCATCAGGAGGCGATCTTGGAGCCGCTGGGCCTGACGGATCAGGAGCGAGCGGATCTCAAGGCCTTCTTGATTTCACTGACCGGTACGCCACCTGAAGCAATCTATTTGTCGCCACCTGCTGCGGCTGAAGATTCCAGCCAATCAGCGACCTCCTCGAGCAGCCAGTGAGCGAAATCTGTTTTGGCTTGCTTTTCTGTGGAGCGATGTGATCCATCAGCAAAAAAGACCTCGGCATTGATATCAGGCGCGTTCATTGTGGCCAATGGATTTGCAACGATGGCATCGAGCTTCTTTTTTGATAGCTTTTCAAGCGCGCGCCGTTTGAGTTCGGCCTCTTCTTCCAAAGCAAAGCCGATGATGCGCTGGTTGTTTTGTCGCGGAAGGCCGGCCACGAGATCTGGGGTCGACTCCAGATGCAGATCCAGTCCTTGGTCTTGGCGGGGTGTTTTCGCCGGCCGGCTGCCGGGCGGAAGACGGTAGTCCGAGACGGCTGCCGCCATCAATAACACTTGGCAGCTTGGCCAGTGCTGGTCCAGCAGGTCGGACAGTTCTTGGGTGGTTTCAAAACGATGGACTTCGAGCAGGCCATGCGTTGGGGGTTGATGGGCACTGGGGCCAAGCAAAAGGGTGGTCTTCCAGGCTCTCTGGCAGCTGGCCAGGGCGATGGCCATGCCCAATTGGCCTGATGAACGATTGCCGAGGTATCGGACGTCATCAATGGGTTCGTGGGTGGGACCAGCAGTAATCAACAGATGCATAGGTGATTTCGCCTGGGCTTGATCGCTTCAAACCCCTCTTAGGGCCTAAATGGTGGAACCGCTCTAGGGAAACGCAACGTAAGGTTCTATAGGCGTCGAGACCCCTCTAGAATGTATGGATACTGTAGAGGCAAACTCAAGATGTCGTGTAGTTGATGGTCGCCAGCGGCTTTGGCTCGGTTCGTGAGGTTGCAGGTGGTCTAAGGGCGGTTAATACTACTCATTGGATCGACGTGAAGATGCCGATTTGGTTGGCTGTCACGGGTGTATTGCTCGAAGCCGGCTTGTCCGAGGCCTTTGGTCTCAGCAAGAGGTGCTTGAGAGAAGAGAGTTCGTTTGGCAGGTCAAGTCTGGCCTGCCGCTTGTTTGAGAGGAACTGGCAGAACCAATGGCCAGAAAACGCAAGAAACTCGGCGAGATTCTACGTGAGCATAAGCTTGCGACGAAGGAAACGCTCAAGCAAGGAATGGACATTGCCAAAGGTTCAGGCAAACGTCTTGGCGAGGCCATGGTGGAAGCTGGGCTTCTCAAAGAAGACGATCTGGCTCAGGCCTTGGCTGAACAGTTTGGTATGGATTACATCAATCTTGAGGCTGATGAAAATCAGAGCCGCTGTGATCTCTCCTTGGTTCCCGATGACATGGTCAAGAAACATCTCATCGTTCCAATGGAAAAAGTCAATGGCCGTATGAAGTTAGTCGTGCACGATCCGATGGATCTCGAGTTGCTTGACTTGCTTCGCTTTCGTTTGAACTGCGAAATTGACACGGCGGTCTCAAGTAAATCACAGTTGCGTTCTTTCATTGAAGGTGCGAATGCTCAAGCCGGTGAAGAAGGCGAGGGCGGCAGTCTGTTTGGTGGTCAAGAGTCATTGGTGACGGACTCAGTTGATGTCACGATGGATCGCTCTGTCGACACGTCAGTCGATGCTTCTGTTGATATTGCCGCAGGTGACGGAGACGACGCACCTATTATTCGTTTGGTTTCTCGATTGATTACCGAGGCAGTGCGTTCCCGAGCAAGTGATATTCATGTCGAACCAATGAATGACCGCGTCTTGCTTCGCTATCGCATTGATGGTGTGTGTCACATTCGAGATAACCTGCCCAAGCGCATGCAGCCGGCCATGCTTGCTCGGCTCAAGCTGATGGCGGGCGTAAACATCGCAGAGCGACGTATTCCTCAAGACGGGCGCATTAAGATGAGCGTTGATGAGGATGTTATTGACTTTCGTGTGAGTATTTGTCCGGCCTACCATGGCGAGTCGGTGGTGTTGCGTATTTTGCGTCCAGATTCAGTGCGTATTGGGTTGCCCAATCTGGGTTTTGAAAGTGATCACCTCGATACCTTTAATAAGATCATTCGCCGTCCTAATGGCATCTTCCTGGTGACGGGGCCGACGGGTTCAGGTAAGACGACCACACTTTACTCGGCACTTGATGTTTTGAATCGACCCGATCGTAAGATCATCACTGCTGAAGATCCGATTGAGTACAGCTTTACAGGCATTAATCAGTGTCAAGTGCGTGAGCAGATTGGCCTGACTTTCTCATGGATTCTTAAATCCATGCTGCGACAGGCGCCGAACATTATTCTGATTGGTGAAATTCGTGACCGAGAGGTTGCTGATATCGCCATCCAGGCCGCGCTCACCGGTCACTTGGTCTTCTCAACCTTGCATACCAATGATGCACCTTCAGCCATGACCCGTTTAATTGATATGGGCGTGAAGCCCTACTTGGTGGCAAGCTCGATTCAGGCGGTAATGGCTCAAAGACTCTTCCGTGTGCTGTGTGAGCATTGCAAGGAACCCGATACAGATGTTCCGCCCCGTGTTGCTGAATTGGTCGGTTTGGAGCCTGAGGATCTCAGTTCAGGTTCAATTTATAAGCCGGTTGGTTGCTCAAAATGCGGGAAGATCGGTTTTCGGGGTCGCCGGGCGTTATTTGAGTTAATGAAATTGAACACGGAAATCCGTGAATTGGCCTTCCAACAAGGTACCGTAGGGGATATTCGTGCGGCAGCTATTCGCTCTGGAATGCGTTCGCTGGTTGAAGATGGCAAGATCAAGATCTTGCGCGGCGAGACAACACCCATTGAGGTAGCAAGATTTGCACAAGCAGATAGCCTTGTGGAGGCAAACATCGACGTCTAAGGTATCGTCGTAAGAACCGCAGACGCTGGAGTCATCTATGTCAACCATTCAGATTGATCGCCTACTCGATACCGTTATTCGGCAAAATGCATCTGACTTGCATTTGACGGTAGGGCGTAAGCCAACGCTTCGACTCAACGGTCGTCTACGCAACCTTGATACCAAGGTGCTAGATAATGATGACTGTGTAGCGCTGATGAAGTCGATTACGCCAGAGCGAGCCCAACAGGAATTGCAAGAAGATGGCAGTTGTGACTTTGGTTTCGCCTATGGTACCGAAGCACGTTTTCGTGTGGCTATCTTTCGGCAGCGTGGAGCTTTGGCGTTGGTGCTTCGATTGATTCCAAACAAGCTTCTCAGCTTTGATCAGATTGGTCTGCCGGATATTGTCAAAGAGTTGATTCGTCGGCCGCGTGGATTATTTATTGTGACCGGTCCAACTGGTTCAGGTAAGACCACTTCGCTGGCAACCATGATCGACTTTATTAATGACAATCTCGACCGGCATATTGTGACGGTTGAAGATCCCATCGAGTACTACCACTATCACAAGCGTGCGGTACTCAATCAGCGAGAGGTTGGCGTCGATGTGCCAAGTTTTGCTGAGGCGCTGCGTCGCGTGCTGCGTGCTGACCCTGACGTTATTCTGGTCGGTGAAATGCGTGACCTGGAAACGATCGAGGCAGCGATTCGCGCTGCTGAGACGGGTCACCTTGTGTTTGCAACGCTGCATACCACCGGGGCTGCGGGCACCATCACGCGTGTCATCGACGCCTTCCCAGTGAATCAGCAGGCCCAGGTTCGCGTTCAGCTATCAACCTCTTTGATCGCGGTGTTGAGCCAAGTGCTCTTGGCTCGATGCGATAAAGACGGTCGCGTCGCGGCTTATGAGTTTCTCGCGGTGACGCCAGCGATCTCCAACCTCATCCGTGAGAATAAGACCTTCCGTATCGATTCAGCCATTCAGACTGGCCGGAAGTTTGGCATGCAGCTGCTTGATGATCACCTCTGGAGTCTCTACGACAAGGGCATGATTGATGCTGATGAGATGATCGACAAAGCCAAAGATCCAGGAGATCTGACCGAAAAGGTCCATCGCTCTGGAAATCGAGTTGGCCGCACTGAATATGATGAATCTGAGGCCTCAGCCTGATCAGATGGTGTGCATAAGTGTGGCAGGTCTAGGTAGATAGGGCTTCGTCCGCTCTCGGGCATCTGCCTTTTAGGCCACAAAAAGGGTGTTCAGAAGCATGTGGGGTGCCTGTTTTGGGGACCATAAGGGGGTCTCTTTTTGGGGATAACCTGTCATATGCACCAAGAGCCTACAATCATAGGCGTTGCAAAACTTAAGTGTCCGATCAAAAAATACCATCTCTTTGGCTTGTTGAGGCCGATGAAACTGTCATATTTGCCGTATAGGTAGTTGTCAGGGTGGGGTACCAGCGGGCTGTGGATAGCCAGGGCCCTCGCGAGAGGTAGGCAGTTGCAGCCTCTCTCCGCACTTTGTCATCGTGGCCGAGGGTGGCCAGAGGACAGGGGTCAGTCGGCGGTTGCCGGTTGATTGAAGCCGTCAGTGTGAGCAGGTGTTCGCATCGAGTGTGCAGGAGTTTTACGTGGCCAAGACCACCACATCTCAGACCAATCAAGTCAATGTCAGTGAGCTGAAGGGGCGCCGCATTGGTCGCGTCTTGACCAAGCTTGGCAAGGTCACCCGTGAACAGGTGCACGAGGCGCTCTCGGTACAACGTGCTCGCAAGGAGAAGGGCGACACCGCGCTGCTGGGCGATCTGCTTCAGGAGATGGGTGTGGTCACCGCCGACGATGTGTTGGCGGCGGTGGCTGGTCAGGCTGGAATGCGGATGGTCAATATCGAGATTGACGAGATTCCCGCAGAAGCCATTGAGGCGTTGCCGGTTGAGACGGCAAACACGTATCAGATTATTCCACTGGCGTTCAATGAAGCGACGCGTCAGATTTCGATTGCCATGAAGAGTCCAGATAACTTCCGTGCAGTTGATGACCTGCGCTTGTTGATGGGCTTTAAAGTTGAAGCAGTGGTGGCTCCGGCCAGCCAGATCGATAGTGTCTTGCAAAAGCACTTTAGCGAGCAGAAGTCTTCAATGGCTGACATGATGGCCGAGCTTGAGGGCAGTGATGATCTTGCGGTGCTTGAAGGACGCGGCGATTCGATCGATTTAGAGGTCCTGGCGACGGCTGCAGAAGACAACAAGGTGGTGCGTCTGCTGAACATGGTGTTGCTGCAGGCGATTAAAGACAAGGCATCTGACATCCACTTTGAGCCCTTCGAAGAAGAGTTCAAGATGCGCTACCGCATCGATGGCGTTCTTTATGAAATGATTCCGCCACCACAACACCTGGCGTTGCCGATTGTTTCACGTATCAAGGTCATGGCGAATCTCGATATCGCTGAACGGCGGTTGCCGCAGGACGGGCGTATTGAGTTGGTGGTTAATAATCTTCCAATCGATCTACGTATCTCAGTGTTGCCCACCATGTTTGGTGAGTCCGTCGTGATGCGTGTGCTCGATCGATCGAATGTGCAGTTGAGCCTGAATAAGATTGGGCTGCGGGATGATGAGTTGGAAGAGATGGAAGGGCTCATCCGCAAGCCAAATGGTATTGTGGTGATTACGGGGCCCACCGGTTCTGGGAAGACCACGACCTTGTATGCGGCGTTGACAGAACTCAATCAACCCGACACAAAAATTCTGACCGCTGAAGATCCTGTTGAGTATGACATCGACGGCATGATTCAGTGCCAAGTCAATCTTGATCAGGATCTTACGTTTGGTCGTTTGCTTCGTTCTTTCTTGCGTCAGGATCCAGACATTATTCTGGTCGGTGAAATTCGTGACCTTGAAACGGCGCAGATTGCCATTCAGGCCTCATTAACTGGTCACTTGGTCTTCTCGACCTTGCATACCAATGATGCGCCTTCTTCGGTGCTGCGTCTGGTTGCCTTAGGTGTTGAGAAGTCTCCGAAAACAGCGTGACGAGAAAAAATCCAAATGGCCGCCATATTTCACTTGATTCCAAACCTCAATATACATCTAAC
>CALCOW010000522.1 GCA_937899935.1 uncultured Phycisphaerae bacterium | reverse complement strand
CGGATTGCTGAAGTCTATCAATTGGAATGTCAAAAGTTTGCTGTTTCTAAATGGCTTGTTTCTTTGCTCCAAGAGCGATATCAGTCTCAGTACGTAACTTATGTTCCCAACGCGATTGATCATGAAGAGTTTTTTTCTGAGAGACGAAAAAAGCCAACGCGTGTGACCATTGGTTTCGTTTACTCGCCGGAACCTATTAAGGGCTCAGAGGTTGCGTTGGAAGCTCTTCGACTGGTCCAAAAAAAATATCCGAGTGTTCAGGTCGTCTCTTATGGCTTTGGACGCATGCCAAAGCATGCGAAGCTCCTGAAGTGTCATCGTCATGTTATTTTGCCGAGTTTGTCTGAGATCCGAACAATCTATCAGCGTGCATCTTGCTGGTTGACATCATCCCGTTCCGAAGGATTTGGACTTCCTGGACTTGAGGCCAATGCATGTGGCTGTCCCTTGGTTTCCACTTCTTGTGGTGGTCCATCAGACTATCTGGATGATGGTGTCAATGGTTTTATGGTGCCCGTTGATGATCCTCAGGCTATGGCAATGGCGATCGGGCGTGTCATCGACATGTCACCCGATCAATGGGAGCAAATGAGTCAAGCGAGTGTTGAGATTGCAACCAGTAGAAGTTGGCAACAGGCTGCAGCTTGTTTCGAAGCAGGAGCCTATGAGTCGCTTTGCCGTGGAATCAAGGCAGGAGACTCTGTATGACCGGTCTTGTCACAGCCTCTCTGCTCGCTTGGCCAGTGATTTGTCTGATGTTTTTCTCGCTAATGAAAGCGAGAACGGCCGTTGTTATCTCGCTCTTTTTCACGGCCATGTTTTTGCCCAATGGCAGCATTCCGATCAGTGGATTTATTGACGTTAATAAATACACGGCCGGTTCTATTGGGGTCTTATTTGGTGTCATGCTCTTTGACTCCGGAAGAGTGATGGGCTTTCGCTTAAGGTGGATTGATATTCCACTTGCCATCTTTCTGGTGACACCATTCTTTTCCTCCGTGTTGAACGGATTGGGCGTCTATGACGGCTTGTCAACTGTGCTTGGCCAAATACTCTGGTGGGGTGTTCCCTATTTTGTTGGGCGTCTTTATTTCGTGACTCCAGAGGCGACGCGATTTCTGGCAAAGGCAATCGTCATCGCGGTTCTCATCTATGTGCCGTTTGTGTTGCTTGAGATACGCTTAAGTCCTCAACTGCATCGCTGGATATACGGTTATCACGCCATATCCTGGGATCAAATCTTGCGAGGTTCGGGGTATCGCCCAACGGTGTTTATGCAGCATGGATTGATGCTCAGTTTGTGGCTTGCAAGTGGAGCCTTTTGTTTGTATCAAAGTAAGGGGGGGCGTCGGATTGCGGGTCTGCCAACAAGTCTCATTGTTATTGGTGTTGGTATTGTTGTTTTTATGTGTCGTTCGTTCGGAGCCTTTTTTGAGCTGATTATCCTTCTTCTGTTGGGGTTCGTATCTCAAGTATCGCGTTACACCATCATCTTGGTGCTGACCGTATCGATCGTGCCAGCTTACGTAGGCGGTCGTATTGCACTCAATTGGGAGCCAGCGGTGGCAGTTGATTTGGTCGATCAATATGTCAGCCCCGATCGAGCGTTATCACTGAATTTCCGGTTCTTCCATGAAAGAATGATTATTGACAAGGCTTTGAATAGGCCATTCTTTGGATATGGTGGATGGGGTCGAGGTCGCGTGTATTCGGAAACAGGAGAAGACCTTTCAGTCACCGATAGTTATTGGATCATTGTGTTTTCTTCTGCGGGCCTTTTTGGTCTATCCTCATTCCTGGCGACACTACTTATTCCTTTGTATATGTTTTGTTATCGCGTGCGCGCTCGTTATTGGTCGCAATCCTGGGCTGCTGGAGCATTGGCGATGGCATTGATTGTGTTTGCTTTTACGCTTGATTGCCTGGTGAACGCCATGTTCAATCCGATTTATGTTTTGGTCATTGGAGGACTCGCAGGCTTTGTAGTGCATCCAAGTTGGCGTCAAGCGGCGTCTCGACAGACGTCGCGTCAAATGCCGAGCAATCGTCTTCGTGGCCAATTACAGCACCGCGGTACATAGGGATTACACGTGAGTAAGCGGCTCGTCATTGTGATTATTAATTACAGGACACCAGAGTTGGTGGTTGACTGTCTTGCTTCACTGGCTCATGAGGTCACTTCGCTCGAAAATGTCTTTGCCGTCGTCATAGACAATGCATCCGGTGATCAGTCTCATCTTCAAATTGATCAAGCTATTCAAGAGCAAGGATGGTCTGATTGGTGTGAGGTGTATCAGGAAAATGACAATCGAGGTTTCTCTGCGGGGAATAATGCGGGAATGAAGGTGCATGAAGCCGAGTTCTATCTCTTGCTGAACTCCGATACGCTCGTGCACCCAGGCGCTCTGGCTCATTTGCTGAGATCAGCAGAAGAGAATCCCCGTGCCGGACTCATTGGTCCACAACTGTTGACGTCGGAGGGGCAACTTGATCTGAGTGTTTTTCGAACGCCGCAGCCGCTCTCTGAGTTGGTGCGTGGTGCTCACTTGTCAGTCATCGATCGACTGTTCGCTCGGCACGTCATTGCAGACGAAGACCTTGATGAACCGAAAGAGAATACGTGGCTAAGTTTTGCTGCAGTTTTGCTGCGGAGAGAGACGTTTGAGCAGGTAGGGCCGATGGACGAAGGTTTCTTTATGTATTTCGAGGATATTGACTATGGACGGCGTGTCCGCTCAGCAGGCTGGGAGCTGGGTTATTGTCCTGAATCAGTCATTACACATCTCGGCGGCGCCTCAGCCGTGAATGTACCAGGGTGTGAGAGCCGACGTCCTCGTGGGCCACGCTATTTCTATGAAGCAAGATCGCGGTACTTTTGCAAATACTATGGCCTCGTTGGTCTCTGGTCTGCGAACATTCTTTGGACCGTAGGCAAAGGGCTATCGCTGATGCGCCAAGTCACTTCAGGCCGGCCTCCACACTCTTGCCAAGCGGAGGGTCGTGATATTTGGATTGGTAGTATCAGGCCTTTGCGGCCGCCAAGTTTGCCACAAAAGGCGCGCTCTCAATGACTGAATCGAAAGCGTCTAAGAACGCATCACAGGATCAATGTGCCGTGGTTGTGATCGGGCGAAATGAAGGGCAGCGATTAGTTGCTGCATTGGCCCAGGTCAAGCAATTGGGATGCCCAGTGGTTTACGTCGACTCGGACTCTGTCGATGGCAGTGTGCAGCAAGCAACAGCATTGAACGTGCCGGTTATTAAGTTGGATCAATCACAAGGGTTGTCGGCGGCAAAAGCAAGAAACGCAGGGGCTCGCTGGGCGATGGAGCATTATCCAGAGGTCGCCTACATTCAGTTTATAGATGGTGACTGTCAGATTGATCCAGGGTGGTTAAAACGAGGTGTCGATGCCATGTTGGGTCCAAAGGTTGTTGCGGTTTGTGGACGTTGTCGGGAGATGTATCCTGAAGCCTCGATTTACAATAGGCTCTGCGACATGGAGTGGGATACGCCTATCGGTGAACTTGAAGCCACCGGTGGTAATGTCATGATACGGCGCACGTCATTTGAAAGTGTTGGTGGATTTGATCCCTCATTGATCGCAGGAGAGGAGCCGGAGCTGTGTTTTCGCTTGCGTGCTCTGGGCGGAAAAATTCTGCGAATTGATGCGGACATGGTGCGTCATGATGCTGATATGCATCATTTTTCACAGTGGTGGAAGAGGTGCCTGCGAGGTGGTTATGCAGAAGCCGCTTCGCAGTGGAAGCATCGCGGTCGCCCTGGCCGCCTGTGCCAAAGAGCGGTGGTATCAACCCTTTTGTGGGGCTTGCTCTTGCCTCTGTTAACGCTTCTCATCGCAATCTTTACAGCAGGTGTCGGCGTGGTTCTTCTGGTGCTCTATCCATGTTTAGCGTACCGCGTGTATCGCAGGGTACGTGGCCGAGGTGTGGCCAAGGCAGATGCGGTGCTCTATGCGGTCTCTTGTGTGCTTTCCAAGTTCCCTGGGCTTCTTGGAGTTGGACTCTTTCACTGGCGTCGTATGCTTGGGCAAAGACCGATGTTGATTGAGCATAAGCCAATACCCAATGAAGAGGTGAGTTAGGTCATGGCAGAGGATCGTTCCATATTGATTATCACTCCATGTCGTAATGAGGTGTCCTTTGTTGGTGAAACTATTCGATCCGTTGCCGAGCAGACCTTGCAGCCAACTTGTTGGATCATCGTTGATGATGGTTCGACGGATGCGAGTCGGGAGCAGATTCAAAAGGTGGGAGGTCATTTAGACTACCTGGAGTTACTTCAGCGGGAACGAGCGGGGGGGCGTGTTCTTGGTTCTGCTGTCATTGATACGTTCTACTTTGGCCTTGACCAAGTTGACCTAAGTCAGTTCAGTTATATTTGCAAACTTGATGCAGACATCAGTCTTCCGCCAGCATACTTTCAAACATTGGTTGAACGGATGGAAGCTGATCCTCGCCTTGGCACGTGCAGTGGAAAAGCGTACTACAGAACGAGTGCGGGTTATCGTGTGAGTGAAAAAGTTGGCGACGAAATGTCGCTTGGCGCGGTCAAGTTTTATCGCAGGCAATGCTTTGAGCAGATTGGTGGATTCGTTCCCAAAGTCATGTGGGACGGGATTGATTGCCACCGTTGTCGAATGCTTGGTTGGCGGGCTTGTAGTTGGCCAGATAGTGCGCTGCAGATTCAGCATATGCGCGCTATGGGATCAAGTGATCGTGGGTTCTTGCGGGGCCGTCAACGTCACGGTGAAGGTCAGTACTTCATGGGCACCGGTCTTTTCTATATGTTGATGAGCGTTTTGTATCGCATTACTTGGCCGCCTGTTCTTTGGGGTTCCTTTGCAACCTTTAGGGGTTATCTCTCTGCTCTTGTCCGTCAAAAGAAGAGATATCCAGATGTAGAATTTCGGCGGTTTGTTCGTCGGTATCAACGCCGATGCCTTTTTCAAGGGAAGAATCTCGCAACGATCAGGTTGGACGAATCTCAGGGGCGTATCTGGACCAATGATCGTGCATCACAACTATCGCAACGGGATATTCTTTTGTGATCCATGGAAACGTAAGTCGTCAGCGGCAGGCCATCCCAGGTGTATCGCTGCGTAATCTTTGGTTTGATGCGATTACCGAAGCAGAATGTGTTTCACATGTCTTAGCGTCCCTTAAGGATGGTAGAGGCGGCTGGATTATTACCATTAATCTCGATCATCTCAGGCGCACAAACCATGATCCTGATTATAAGCGTCTTGCAGATGAAGCCTCGTTACGTGTCTGTGACGGTGTGCCATTGTTATGGGCGGCCCGTTTGCAAGGGACGCCGCTTCCAGGACAGATTGCTGGATCGAATATGGTCTACACCTTGACCGCAGCGTCGGCCGGTCAGTTTTCTGTGTACTTGCTTGGAGGCGATCCAAGTACCGCCGAGCGAGCAGCTCAGATTTTGGTTGATCAATATGCGGGGCTTGAGATCGCTGGTACGGAGTGTCCACCATTCGGTTTTGAGCAAGATGAAGCAGCACTTTTGGCCATGCGTCAGCGCTTAGAAAAGGCTCGTCCGGACATCATTTATGTCGCACTCGGTTCACCGAAGCAAGAATTGTTGATTCAAGAGTTGCGAAAAATCCTTCCAGAGGCTTGGTGGATTGGTGTTGGCATCAGTTTTAGTTTTATTACCGGCGACGTTGCACGAGCGCCTCGTTGGATACAGCGTTGTGGGCTGGAATGGTTGCATCGTCTCGTACAAGAGCCACGGCGGCTCTTTCGCCGCTATGTCGTCGAAGGCTTGCCATTTGCGGTGGGGTTAATGGCTCGAAGTGGCGTCTGTCGATTGAAGCCCGGTTGCAAACAAGCGAAGCATCGCCATTGATTGCCGCTACGAGCTAGTCGCGAATTTGACCTTTTTCCGGAGGAGTGGCTTGAGGACCTTGCCAGTATGACTTTGGCGGTTCATCTTGACCTCTTCTGGCGTGCCTTCTGCGACGATTTGGCCGCCGCCTTCTCCTCCTTCGGGGCCGAGATCGATCAGCCAGTCAGATGATTTGAGGATATCAAGATTATGTTCAATAACGACTACGGTATGCCCTTGGTCGGTGAGGCGTTGTAAGACACTCAATAGTTTTTCGATGTCAGCAAAGTGCAATCCAGTCGTCGGTTCATCGAGAACATAAAGAGTCGTTGAATTGGTTCTTACACCAAGTTCGCGTGCCAGTTTTATTCGCTGGGCCTCGCCTCCAGAGAGGGTGGTTGATGCTTGTCCCAATTGAATATAGTCAAGTCCGACATCGCTCAGGCAAGCGAGCATGTTTGAAATTTTTGGATGCGCTTCGAAAAACTCTGCCGCTTGATCGACCGTCATTTGCAAAACATCCGAGATGGTCTTGCTGCGGTACCGCACTTCAAGTGTTTCGGGGTTGTAACGCGTGCCATGGCATGCTTCGCAGGTCACAAACACGTCTGGAAGAAAATGCATTTCGATCTTCTTAACCCCTTGCCCTTGACAGGACTCACATCGCCCGCCTTTCACATTAAAACTGAACCGTCCTGGCAGGTAGCCACGGATCCCGGCTTCTCTCGTCTTTGAAAAGACAGCGCGTATATCGTCGAAAATGCCGGTGTAGGTAGCGGGGTTGGATCGAGGTGTTCTGCCAATAGGGGATTGATCGACTTGGATCACGCGGTCACAAAAGTCGTGTCCTTTAACTTGCTTGTGTTTGCCCGGAACGGCACGGGTACTGCCAAGTTGTTTTTGTACAGACTTCAACAGGATTTCATTGACGAGTGTTGATTTTCCTGAGCCTGAAACGCCGGTCACGCAGATGAGTCCGCCAATCGGAAACGCCACATCAATGTTCTTGAGATTGTGTTCAGCCGCACCGATGATGCGAATGGCTCGCTTGGTACTGACCGGTCGACGTGACTTGGGCAGTTCAATCTTTCGTCGGCGGCTCAAAAAGGCACCGGTGATTGATTCCGTTGCAGCGTTGATATCTTCGATTGTTCCAGCGGCCACGACGGTGCCACCAAAACGTCCTGGCCCGGGTCCGATGTCAACGACATGATCTGCGGCGTTGATCATGCCTTCATCATGCTCGACCACAATGACGGTATTACCTCGGTCCCTCAACCCCTCCAGA
>CALCOW010000521.1 GCA_937899935.1 uncultured Phycisphaerae bacterium | reverse complement strand
GGCATGTTGGCGTTTGCGATAAAAGCGGTCCCCTGTCACAATCTGTTCTTGCATGGCTAAAGCATCAAAAGACAGCACGCGTTATGACGTCGACTTGCTTTGTATTGGCTCCGGTCCGGGGTCTCAGCGAGCGGCTATTGCGGCAGCGAAGGCACACAAGCGAGTGGCTATTGTTGAACGCTGGCCAATGGTTGGGGGTGTTTGTACCCACACTGGCACCATTCCAAGTAAGACCTTCCGTCATGCCGTTGGTGGTATGGCTCGATGGAGGCAGGTGATCGAAGATGGCTATATTGCAAGCGATCGATCAATGCCCGGCATGGCTCAACTTATTGAACGCGTTGATTCAGTGATTCGAGAAGACGCCTCTGTTATTGAGCATCAATTGCGTCGCAATAAAGTGCAGCTTATTGAAGGTGTTGGATCTTTTGTTGACCAACACAAAGTGCTCATTAAATCAGAGACTGGGGCGCGTACGCTGACGGCTAAGAATATCTTGATCGGTGTGGGTACACGCCCGGCAAAACCACCCACATTCGAAGGCTGTGATGAGTTTATCAAAACCAGCGATGCACTCTTGCGCCTCAATGACCTACCAAAATCACTGGTTGTTGTTGGGGCGGGCGTCATCGGAATTGAGTATGCCTCTATGTTTGCGCAATTAGAGGTTGATGTCACGCTTATAGATCGTAGAGAATGGCCACTCGAATTTGTTGACCATGAATTGGTCGATGAGCTTCTTCATCAACTTCGCGCTGAAGGCGTTACGTGTCTGTTGAATGAAGATGTTGACACCATTGAGCCTTATGAAGGCGAATGTCATCGAGGTAGAGTCAAACTGAAGTCAGGCAAACAAGTGGTTGGTGATGTAATCCTGTTTTCGATTGGCAGGCAAGGACAGACTGATGGTCTTAATCTGGAGGCCGCTGGGCTGGAAGCAGATTGTCGCGGTAGGCTCACGGTCGATGAGCACTTTCGTACTGAGGTTCCTCATATATTTGCGGTTGGTGATGTGATTGGCTATCCAGCACTTGCCGCCACGAGTTCAGAGCAAGGCCGGCATGCAGCTAACGCCGCTTTCGATCTGCGTGATCGACCGATGCCATCACACTTTCCTATCGGGATTTATTCTATTCCGGCAATCTCTATGGTGGGTCGAACCGAGCAGGAACTGACAGCCGAATCGATTCCCTATGTCACCGGACTGGCGCGGTATGAAGAAATTGCTCGAGGGCAAATCGTCAACGATTCAACGGGTTTGTTCAAAATGCTGTTTCACAGTGAAACCCTTGAACTATTGGGTGTGCACTGTATTGGTACGGAAGCGACGGAGTTAATTCACATTGGCCAAGCCGTCTTGCATTTGGGAGGTGGGATGAACTATTTCCTAGACACGGTATTTAACTACCCAACATTCGCTGAGTGTTACAAGGTAGCTGCCTTTGATGCGGCAAATAAACTCGGCCTCTAGTTGAGCATTTCAACTCATTAATCAAAAGCTGTAGCGATTCGATTCGTCGCAATCTCGCCGCTTCATTAAGAAGTGAACAGTCTCCATAGTAAAAACAAAGAGTCACTTCTTATGTCGTGATTTGCTGGGCCTCATCGATTTGGTCACAAAGCCAACTCAACGAGTGGGGATCAAGTCGCATCTGTTGCACCCAGCGCAGTGCCTTGCTCGCTTTTGGATCCATCAATGTTTCAAGCATTTCGTCTCGAATCGCTGAATCGTGAATGCGACGTCCTGGTGCATCAGGGGTGCAACCTTCTAAACGGGTTCGCAGTGCATAACGGGCTTCCATAGGACTCTCCTCGATTGGTGAACAAAAATCACGATCGCAGTATAGCCACGCAATGGGCCGGCTGTGGGTGGGGCGAGCCGGGTCTCTACATCGATGTTTCGTAGGGTTGAAGGG
>CALCOW010000520.1 GCA_937899935.1 uncultured Phycisphaerae bacterium | reverse complement strand
AGCCCAGATACTTGTGGCCGTCATACGCTGCCGCTTCAGCCGCGATCGAGTTGTCTGATCAAGTTGCTTCATCTGATGGCTGCTCATACTCGCAGCGGCGCCCGATGCACCACCCACTTTGAGTGAGCACTACCACCCTACCAGGTAGACCGACAAAGATTCACAACCAGTCGCCTTTGGCGCTCTCTGCGGGCCGCGTCAATCCCCATCCAACCAACAGAATCAGTGCTCCGAGCCCAAGTCCAGCCAACATAGGTGGCGCCAGATCAAAGACTTGCGTCTCTCTTAGCGGAAGGTTGACGGCTACCACTTTTTCCAGTGGCCTCCATGGTGGCTCATCAGTGGCCAAGGACATGGCCGCCAACGGCCACCTTCGGTGTGGAGCAGGCAGAGCTCCATGAGGTTGCTCAATCAAACCCCCCGTGACCACCGCCCAACGGTGCCAAGAGCCTGGCTTACCGATCTGAGCGGCTGCCACCAGGGCGAGACCCCGCCCCACGTCAATCCACCCGTCATCAGCCTGAGCCGATCGAGACCAAGATCCACCGAGCACCAAGAGAACTGCCAGAAATCCTAAGGTGCGCGCTTGTAACAACTTTGTTTTTATCGCGCGCAGTGCTTGGCGTTTATACAGATCGTTCGATTGCGCACTAATCACCACCACGATCTCCATCAGAAGCGATTTTTGACCGAACCATGAGCCTTTGAGTGACTGGCCAGAGAGCGGCCACCGCCAATATCACACAGACCACCAAGACCACCACCATTGCTATATCCAACCCCATCAGCAACCCTGAAGACGCCTCGCTCTTCTCAGCGGTCCCCCAGTTGCCTTGACTGACCGTCAAATCTGGTGTCCGGGTTGTATTGGCTAAGGGCCCTGTCTCCGTGACTTGACCTGACTCGGTCACTCTCCATGCCAAGAGGCCAACCAAGAGGATCACCGAGGCCGCCCACGCCATGCGCACAAAGGCGTTAAACCGATCAAGATGGAGCCGTCGTCCCACCACTTCCGATCGGTCTTCGTTACCCAAGTTCATCGCCGGCTCAAGCTTTAAAGCGGCCAGTTGAGTGACAAGCTCTCCCAATTCAGGATCTTCTGAGATGGCCAGAAGAAGCTGGCGGCGCTGTGGCTGTGAAATCTCATCAATTCGCCCAGTCGCCAACATGACGAGTTGCTCATCATCAACATTGAGTGGTCCACCAGCCGGATCGACCAGCGCCTGGCGCATGATGTTAATCATCTCGATGCGGTTGCTTGGAAGTTCTTTTCGCGACGCTTCAGTCATTGTTGTGATCCTTCTTCTCTGTGTCAGTTGACACGTGGTGTGAAGGAACTTGCACGTCAGACCAAGATTCTGCCCAACAGCCAACCCAAGCGGCTTCGAGAGCGGGCGTCCATTGATTATCGTAGACACTGATCAGTTGATCTCGCAGACGTTCCATTGCTTCTTTCAGCTGCCGGGATGTCTTGAACTCCGAGAAACCAAGCATGGCACCGGCTTCTTTCTGCATCATTCCATTTCGATAAACCATGGCGATAAGAAAACGCTGTTCTACAGAAAGCGATTCAACCGCGCTGCGCAACTTCATCCTAAGTCCGGCAGCTATTTCTGAAGAAGCGACTGAAACATCTGGTTGAATCTCTTGAGAAATGACTGGCATATCAATAGCCTCATCAGCTTGCGAACGTGTTAAGGATCGTTTTCGATGGCTTATGCGATTGCGATTAATCGCATGCCTTTTGGCAATGACAACAATGTAAAAGAGCAGTCGAATCTTGCCGCGATACCGAATAATCTTCGCTGCTGTCTGACCGTCAGGTAAGAGCGCATGCTGCTGATCATTGGCCATGAGTTTCACAACAGCTTCAGACCAGAGATCATCAACGGTGCAATCCGCGATTGGCTGGCGTGTGAGAATACGGCGAGCCTCAGGACCGAGCTCACTTTCGATCGCCGCCCATGCCTGACCAACACGAAAGCCAGCGGCTCCCGCCAAGTACAAATCGGTAGCAAATCGTGGTGATGTTTGATCATCTTCATGAGTGAGATGCGTCCGGAAAGCCTCGGGCTCCCATTGGACGGTGGGCCATTGTTCTTTGGCCTTGCTCAAGATCTGGTCAAACGCTATGCCTGTCATGCAATCTCGTTCGCTATAAAGCCACTGAATCTGAATCACCAAGGCCGTTGGTAGAGGGTCGGCATGAACAAGCATCTGACCACAAACATCACCGTCGGTGGCTGCTTGACGCTGATGCATCTTGGACCAACTATTTCTAGCCTGGCGTGATTGACAAGCAAAGTGTATCAACCCTCCTGATCCTCATTGCTACCGTTGGCATCAACTGGCGTTCCTTCGAGCCAATCTGCGGCCGCATGAATCGCATCTCCTGGGCCTCCATCTCCTTGGGCGACCACCATTCGCGTCAACCAGCCGGAGCCCTCATCGATCCACTGTATCGCTGGATTGGTGCTCTCTAAACGAAGCACACCTAATGAATACAACGCTATCGCTGCCAGCAAGAAAACGGTCACTGATATTCTCCGAATAATGCGTAATAGCATCATCATCCCTCCTTGAGATCATCCGCTTCCACCTTCATCACCGGTGACTCAGTTGCATCAGCGGTTGGCTGCTCTTGACGAGGTCCGGCCAGCGCTGCCAGGCGTAGATTCAGTCGCTCAAGCGCATCGGCAACCTGAAGCAAACGTTGGTTCAAACGGCCATAGTCAACTGGCTTGCTTGCTTCAACGTCGGCAGATGCAAGAGCCGTCGCCATATCTGCTTCTGGCGTGATACTTGTCTCTGATGGTGTTTGTCCGGAAGGGCTAGGTGCAGGTGTCACGGAAGTTAAATCACTGGGCTTCAGCACCACCGTCGACGGATCACTTAACGCGTCTTTTGATTCTGCCACGACCTTGTTCAGCGATTCGTCAAGTAGCTCGCTATGAACGTCTTGAGGTTCAGTTGCTGTAAGTGGTGGGGCTGGAGCTCGTGTCATCTCTTGATCGACCGAAACACGACTCAATGGAACCGCAGCATACATAGCTGGAAGGCTTAGTGCTTCGTTGACTTTGATGTTTGAAACAGACTGCCCATCGGTACGTACGATTGACTGATCGAAGCCGTTCGCCGCTAAGTGTTCCTGGCTTGATACTGGTTGATTGGCGGTAAGTGCCCAACCCGCACCGATAGCAATCGCCGCCAGGCCGCCAACTACAATCAGTGTTCTCATTGAATTCATTGGATTATCTCCGTTGTAAGTGAGTGATCAAGAAAGAGACACTGCCAGAGGCATGACTTGCACTTTTGCTTGGAGCAATTGTGAAATGCCCGGCAAAACCTCGAATTTGATCCATAGCGGCACCTTCATCAAAGGCCGCTCGCCGCTGGGCGGTATCAACCAATTGATCGATACGCATTGGAAACAGCACCGCCAGATGGGTTCCTGAAGGGAGCGAAAGGGATCTGGCAATACTTGAGAATGCAGAAACATGATCAACAATTCGTAGTCGGTTTGAAAACCTGGCTTGACGATCTGGACGCCATGCTGCCAGAGTCGGCTCCTGTGAGGCCAGCGAAACGACATACCGAATCGATTCATCTGATTCCAGAACAACCAACTGCATACCACCAGCCGTCAAAATATTCAGCGCTTCTTGCGGTGATCCCCAGTCGATCCAAAGTGCTGGTATCAGTGGTCCATCGGGCGCTGCCGCAAAGTCTCCCGGCCCATCGAATGCCGTGCGCGAACCTTGAGCAACCGACTCAAGCGGAGTCGCTACTGGTAAGGGTGGCGCCGACATGATGGGTTCGAGTGGCTGAGTTGCCGGCCGTGGCGTCTCAGCGGGAGGTTGATTCAGAGGCGTTGAAGCTGCAAGCTCCACCTCTTTCGCTGGTTCCGGCTCCGAGATGGATTCAGCTACTGGCGCTGGGTTTGGTTCTGGCTGCGATTCCGGTTCGGGTTCTGATTCTGTTTCACTTTCCATTTCATTTTCGATCGTAGGAAGTTCTTCCGCTTCCTCCGGCAACGCTGCTACGGTGGGCAGCTCAACAACACTAACTGATCGCCCCATGGTTTCTTTTTCAAGAGGCTTTGTCCAAGTACCCGGCCACAGGAAGATCAGATGAATGATCACAGAGATCATCAAACCAAGAATCAGTGCACTTTTTGACATTACTGAACTCCCATGCTTGTCGACGGCGCTTGAGTTGGCTCAACGCCGAAACGAACATCGATGCCTTGTTCGGTCAAGGTGTCATAGACTCGCATCATGCGATGGTGAGAAACCTCTGCATGTCGCGGTACCAACAAAGCACCAGGCAATTGTTTTGAGGCAGCGAGATAGGCTGCAATGTCTTGAAAACTTTGATCCTCAAACAGGAGTTGCTTGTCATCAACCACTAGCAAATTGACTTCTTCTGCAGTCAGTCGATCAATGCCGCCACTACCCAACTCAGCCGGATCGACTTCAAGAGATCCAATGCGAATTGACTCAGAAAGCAAGACAATCATTCCACACAACAGGATGAAAAGGACATCAACAAAACTTCGTGAGAGAACCACTGTTTATGCCTCCATCACAACCATTGGCTGATCGGCTTTCACAATCCAGTCAGCCAGATAGCCAAACATTGATGCCGCAATAGCAATCCCAATACCAAAGACGGTGGTCAAGCAGGCGATGCCAAGGCCCTCACCCACTGCTTCAGCGCTGAGGCGCCCATTGAGTAGTTGAAAGCTCTTGACAACACCGACGACGGTGCCCAGCAAGCCAAGACTCGGAGGAATGTCTCGAAAGAAGGGCATCAATCGTCGATGGGCCACCAAGGTTATCTGAGGCACCTTCTGCTTCAAAAGGAGCCAACGTATGCCAATGGTCCATATCCGCTCGATCATCACACCGCCCAAGAGTATGGAGCAGGCCAGTAACGGCCACATAAGTGGACCACCGAGTTCGATAAAACGCATAAACATGACGATGACTCCCTTCTTTCGAAGACCTTAGTGTCGTAAGAACGCTCCAAAGTCCATCGAGCTGAGCATGACCATGCACTGTGACTTGAGCTCCGTCTTCGTACGCGAAGCACCACGCCCAAATGCCTGATTCACGGCTCGATTGGTCTTTTGATCTGGGTCACTTGAAGCAGTCGGAACCGGTCGAAGAACAAGGTCATACCGAACCGCCATGGTCTCTAAGCGAAGTTGCACAAGGTCTAACTCATCCTGTAGTGCAACTTGTTGGGCATGGATCTCGACTGGTTCTTTTCCCGCCTTCATAAGTTCGGCTGCTCTTCGATCAAGTACATGTAACTTCCGATAGATACCATCTCGCTGACTACTTAGCTGATGGAACTGTGCCTTAATAGAACTGGTTGCTTCTTGGGCGTTGGCTGTGGTTGCTACGCCCATACTCAGGAAGCTCGCCAGTGCCACGGCAATGATTGATAGATTTTTGTACTTCATTTGATTCTCCAATGCGCAAGCTCGCGCCTTGTTAGTTGTTTCCTTCGATGCGAGATAGGCGTTCAGCCAATTCAGCATCTGGTTCAGTAGGTGCGACGCCTGTCATTTCAGCATCGAGCGAGCTGTAAATTGGAAGCGAATCGACCTTCGCCTCTAACTCAAACATGCTTGTCTGAAGGGCTTCTTGAACAGCACCATTGAATGTCGAAAGACGAGCCTGTAGTTCTTGCATGCTCGTAGCAAAGCTCGTCATACCCTGACCAGCACCTTCAATACCATTGATGACACCAAGCAATTCAGTGGCGCCATCAACCGTATCCAGCAAGACCAGATACTCTTGTAAATGACCGGCCGTCGACTCAAACTGGGTATAAAGAATCTCTGAACCCATCAAGACTTGTTGATGAGCCAGGGCTGCTTCCTCGAGTACACGAAGCACACCGACCCAGAGCTTGCGCTGATCTGGACTCATCCGCTGCGCCGTTCGCTTGATCTGTGCAAGATCTCGAACGGTGCGATAATGTGCGATCAGTCTCTTGCGGCGAAGTGCATCTTGCTCTTGTGCAATACGCTTTGCAATTCCATCGAGCACGGCCTCTGTCGCAGGATCATGTGCCTCGGGATCATCGCCTGCGGGATTGGGGCCAGCGGCCACGGCCGTTGCAAGACGACTGCGCACCTTAGAAATCTGTTCAGTCAGATAGATCTGACCATCCCACATCGGCTCAAGCACGGTGTCTCGAACTTGCAAGACGCCTTCGATTGCAACGGTGCTCATGGCAACCGCTTCTCTGGTCTGCCCAGCATCAAGCAGTGTGACGGCTTGATCGACTCGATCAATGAACACCATGAAACTCGCATCAAGTTCACGCTGTAGTGGATCCACTGAGCTTTGAAGTGTCTCAACAACATGACCGAAGTCATAGCCATTGAGTTCTGATTGATCAGCGTTTTGCGATTTTGCCATGCTGCTGCTTGAAGTGATTGCTGGCACGACGGGTTTTTCTCCAGGCTCTGGAGCTCTCTGACCGTAGGCCATTGAAGTTAAAAGAAGCGCTGCACTGCTGAGTACGATGACTTTTCGCGCTTGTGACTTATGATCTGTTTTTCCCTCAGGTCGTTTCATTGGATACCCCCTTGACTTCCTGACACAGGCACCAGTGGCACATCGATACCGACTTCACGGGCCTGACTACGAATTTCTTGTCGCAAGAGTGGGTCAGAGGCCTGAGACCACTCGCTTCTGGCTTGAGGGCCATTGCCATCCATAAATGCTTCGGCACCAGCGATCAGCTGATGAAGGCTTTGCACCTTCTGCTTTTCTTTGGTGCCACGGGCGGTCTCTTCGGCTTCTTCTAAATGGCCTTTCGCTTCCGCTAAATCGCCATCCGAAATTTCGCTACACACGCTAGTGAGCTGAGCCTGAAAGGCCGCCTTGCGCATTTTTTCGTTTTGGTTACAGCCCGTTGCCAATGCCGTGACGGCGAGGGCGGCGACGAGCAGACATGGGCTTTTCATAATCCATCCCTTTCAGAGTGATTGTCAAACGTCCACACAACAACTCCTCCTGAGGGCGGTACCGTGATAGGTGCCAAAAAACCAACAGAAGGTCTTCTGTGGGGTCAGACCAGATCACCAGGGGAACTTGCAGAGGAACATCAAAATTTTTGTATTAGGCGTCAGTTTTCCAGTGACGCACTGATTTTGGTGCAAGAAACAGCAAGAGCACGGCCACCACGATGCCGACGAGGAGTGATATCAGCAACATGCGTGAGAGATCGGGCCAAGCCAATGGAGCGTCTGTTTCTTGAGCAACGGTCACCCATGAAAGTCCAAAGAGCGTGAGGGAAAATCCTAAACGACCAGTTAAGCTCTGCAGCGACAGGTAGGTTGCTCGATTCTTTTGTGCCAGACGAGGCGTAATAACGGCGTTCACTGGTGGCGTCAGCATCGCTCTTGGACAACTTCGCAACAGCAATATAACCCCCACAATGATGCCCAACCAGAAGCTCATCAGGGCAATCAGTACCAAGACGAGGATGGCCGCTGCGACCAGTAAGCCAAAGAATCCGATTCGATCGCGCAGCCAGATACTCCTTGCTGCAAACCAAGCCGCAATAAACATCGTCAGACAAGTATGCACGCCAGTCACTAAAGGTGTCAGCTCAACACCACCAGGCCCAGGGTCATCTCCTTGTACCAGCAGCTTCAAATAGGGCTGATAAAATTCGTAAGGGATATGAAAGAGAACGATCATCATGATCATGAATAAAAAGAGCCAACGCAAAAGCGGGTCTTTCCAATAGCGCACGCATGCTGAAAGCTGCTTCAAAAAGCCACCGGCACTGAGTCTTTGAGTATCGCGGCCGGGTGGCTCAACGAAGAACAATGCGAGCAATAAGACCGCTACGCCGGACAAGAATGACAAAACGTAGGCCAAGCGTATTTCGATCATCGCAATGGCCCCACCTGCCAAAGCGGCCACGGCACTCCCTAGAAAGAGATTGCGCGTCACGGCAGCCTCACGATCGGCGTACTCATCGGCGCGGCCAACGCTGTCCAGCGACTCATAGAGCATTGCGGTTTCAGTACCAGAATTAAACGCGATGCCACCTGCTAAGAGCACCTGCGCAAGCGCAAAA
>CALCOW010000519.1 GCA_937899935.1 uncultured Phycisphaerae bacterium | reverse complement strand
GGGGTGCTATCCTGATCTACATCCTAGCGCTCGCTCAATTGGCTCGTTCTTTTGGAAGTCTTGCCACTCTCGTTGCCGGGCTGACTGACGATTACCCCCGTATTCGTTTCTACCGGAGCATGTATCTTCCGATGGCAAAGCTGCGAGCAAAGCGGTATCAAGGAGATGCGGCAAGTGACATTGAATTGGTTATGCCCTCGCTTCGAGATTATGGCGGCATATCAAGCCTTCGACTTCAGCCGGGAGAGCCAACACTCTATTCAACCAATATTTCTCTGTCTCGTTTGACCCTAGGGATGATCACCGAGTCACTGGTTGAAGCCTCTGTGGTGGATCCGCTCACTTGGTATACCAGCAGTTTCATTTTTAGCAAGCAGACATATCCTATGCTGCCTTTACAGGACGTCATCACAGGTAGTAAGTCTCCAGCACAAGATGTTGTTATAGATGTTGATCAACATCTCGAAAGACTCGGTCTTAAGGATGAGATGGATGGCCTTGTTGATGGGCGCAAGACCGTGCTGACACAGGCTGTCTGGGCAACCTTATCACCAGAGTGTCGAGCGGCGGTCGTCTTCTTTGGAATAAGGAATGCACCTTCATCGGTTGCGATCATTGAGCTCGATACACTTGAAGAGCTCGATTCAGATTTTGCTGATGAACTCATAGATCTCTTGAACCAAAAGATCGTGATCTTTGCATCTTCATCTAATCCTCGTAGTGACGATGTTCCTGCAGAGCAGTTTATATGGGCGATCAATGGGGATATTCTGGGAATGGGCGATCGGGAGTGGTGGGATCAAGTTAAGCAGGAACGTGTGAGTAAACGCAGAGAACTTAAGGCCGAAAAAGCAATGGCGGCGATGACCGGTATTGGAGACGATGGAGATGATGATGAAGTCTAGTCTCACGGAACAGTTCAAATTAGTTTCCAGAGAGAATTTGAGCATTGGATGAATTCGATGCGTGTGTTGAAAAAGATCGTTCGAAAGGCAATTGGCGAGCGGCCTCTTCAAGCGATTCGTTATGCGTTGCGCCATCCGCGGATGGGATGGTGGGCGTTACAACACGGTATAGATCCCCGCCCTTTCTGTGTTGAGAGTGTTCCCTCAGAAAGTCAGTTTGCTGAGCATAAAGCAGCGATAGAGAAGGCAGGGATGCGATTGCTTCCATATCCTGCGGTGAACATTGTTGCCTTACTGAGTGATTTAGATGCGGCGACGCCATACGATGTGCGTGCGTACCAGCATTTGCTTATTGAGCGTCACGGACTTGATTTTGGTGACTCTTTCAGATTGCACCAACGATCCTCGCCGGGTGTGAGAACAGAGCCTCAGGCATTCTTTGATTGTGATGGTGATGCTCCTATCTCTCATGACTACAACTACTTTAATTATGACCGAGACGTTAGTTTCATTGAGTTAGTGCGTGCGTTCCATAGGGGCAATCTTGATCACTTCCATGCTTTTTCGGCTTTTGGCTCTCGGGTGATGGTTCTCAATGAGGTTTGCTCGTCAGGGCAAGGTCACTGGAGCATCATGATTCCCAAAGAGCTGGAGAATTCCCGCTCTGGTCAGTTCGAATTCAAGTCGTTTCGAATACCAGTCTGCACCATAGCGGTGTGCACCGAAGGTGAGGGGCTCACTCATGAGTCTAAGCTGATTGTTGTTCGGCCAGATGGAAGTGAACTTGAGTATGAGCAATCAGTATCCCAGATAAGAGATCACTATAAGATTGGTCGGCCGAAGTGGCATGTCACTTATTTTGATGTGCCACTGGATCGCACTGATCACTCCAATTTGTTTCTGCCATCAATGGAGCAGATTATTGTCACTGATCCAAACGTGACTTCTGTGACTCAGGTAAAAGCTGTTTATCTCATAAATACAGATGCTGCGCGAAGTCATGAACTCTTAGAGTCACTGAAAAATCAATGGAATATTGCGACCAATCTTATTACTGATCATGCGTCAAAGAATTTTGTAAATTCAGATGTTGAGAAACGTATTAACAAGATGGTTGAAGAGCGTTATAAACAAACTCCGCTTCCATCGCTGTTTATCGGGGGCCATGTTCAGGATCTTCAATTCTGCGCCATCGGCGATCACCCTGAATCAATCGCGTACTTGCTTTCTTATCTCGTTGGTTCATTTGGCATTCGTTTTATCAACCCTTCCGGAAGCTCAGGAGAGCCGGGCGAATGCGAGCATATTTTGAAGATCGCTCCACCGATGCATGGTCGAGATCAAACACGATTGTACGCAGCTCGTCGCATGGCACCAGATCTTCCTGCAGACACGTATGTTCCCAAGAACTTAGTGAATAACATGGGCACAGAGACATTTTCAGAGAGAATGAGGCGGCTGCTGCAGCGGTCCTTAGGTGAAAAGGAAAAGGCATGGCCGTTTTATACGCATCTTGGAAATACAAAAGAGAGTGAGCGTGATCCCTATTTCGATCAGGCTGTCCTAGATGATCTTCAGGATCGGGTGATGAATATCACGGGAACAATTCCCTCAGAACAGCGGCTTGGTTTCGTTTCAGGATCTCGTTTGTTTGAGTATGCGCTCATGGTTAGGCTACTGCCAGAGCACGTCCGACGTAAAGGTGGTAACGAGATTCATATCATCCCATGGGTTGATTCGCATACAGGACAGCGAATGCCAACAAGTGTGGAACACTTACATGGGATTACATTTTATGTTGATGACAATACGAAATCTCAGGTGTGGCTAGGGGATCAGCAAGTAGAGAATCTTGTATGCAATCCATCGAATGATCAAGAACGTCAGTCGGTGACCATTGTGAGTGGTCGAATTGCACATGTATTACTAGATGAAGTGCCTTTAGATAGTGCTGTAAAAGTAGAGCACGGTGAAGAGATTTCCAGTCAGTGGATCTCAAGCGGCACTGATGCGGCACATGGCACTGAATTCCTTCGACTGAATCTGCAGAAGGCAGGTACATCGTTTATTAAATGGCACCCTCAAGATATAGATCCATCAGGATGTCAGCATTTGGCTTATTCGGTAAAGCGGCATAACGCGCACATTCGATGTGGCATATGCATAGAGACTGCCAATGGTGGCACATTTTACTTTGGTGATCCAATCAGCCGTCCCTCGCGATCAAAGTTCAGCGCGGAATATAGAACACCGGAATTTCAATCGCAGTGCTGGGAGCGTCGTGTCATTCCATTGACAAATCTAGACTGGTCCGCTGGTTCGTTGCCTGGTTGCTCTCTGCCGGCCTCGCTCATCAAAACCGTGAGCATTCTCGTCGAGGGTGATGCGAGTGGGACGGTCGATATTGACGCCATAGAATATTTGCGGTCCGGTCCATTACGGCCCCGTGTATCGGAGAACTGTGTTCTTGGTGGAAGAATTGAAGGTTCACTCGCGGGAATTCGAATCGTGCTCGAATATGAAGGGCCAAACGGAGAACAGGTCATCCGTGATGACGCCCAAGTGGATGGTTCTGGTTTGTTTGCTTTTACAGGAGTGCCTCGAAATCGGGTTGTAGAACTCTATGCTGAGTCCAATGGTTCTCGATTCAATCCAAGCAATGGACCACTTATCGGGGTGAATGGTGATTTGTTAGAGGCAGTAATTCGGATTCAGAATCGTGACTAACCAGATCTTGAGGCCTCAATTCAAGCCATATCGTGTCGCTCCGAGTCGCGCTTCGGTCAATACGGTGTTTAAGCACTGTAACCACGAAATGTATAGCGCTTATGGATCAAGATTGCGTGCTGTTCAGCCGGGTCAACCGTCGGCTTATCCAATGTTCTATTACGCTCAATTGTTACAGCAATTGCAAGAGATTGGAATTGAGTTTGTGACGCTACAAGAGTTGTGTCGAGAACCAGATGGTCAAGGAAAAATACGTCTGGCGATACGCCACGATATCGATGGAGACATCGTGGCAGCCCTTGAGATGGCTCGTATTGAAAATGAACTTGGTATTCCGACATCACACTATCTTTTACACACCGCAAGCTATTACATGCAGCGAAGGTTCGGTCGTTTTAGACGGCATGAAGCCATGGGTACGGTTTACCGTGAAATAGAATCTTTGGGCCATGAGGTTGGACTTCATGCCGATGGGATAACGGTCTATCAGGCATATGAAACAGATGGTGCAGCAGCGATTATTGAAGAGGTGAATTGGCTGCGCAGCCTCGGCATCACCATTGAGGGGACCGTGGCACATGGCTCCAAGGCGGCATTTGGTGCAGAGAACTACGAACTGTTTATGGGACGATTTCGTGGGCAAGCTAAAGTCGAATATGACCCAGCAGATTCGCCCGAGGTGCTGGAGCACAATGGGACGCTGGCAATGCTCCGTGTTGTTGATGAAGCACCCATTGGTCTGACGTACGAAGGCAACGATATTTTCCGTAGGCGAAAAGAGATTGATGTTGAGTATGGGGCTACACGCACCGTTGATGGTTGGCGATGGCGGGCGTACGACATGCGCCTAAGAGATGTATTGGAGCCGGGAGGACCACCGTTTTGTACACAAGAGGAAATGGTACGAGACATACGGAACCTACTCGCGCCTTCATGCATTGTGATGACTATTCATCCATGCTATTACGGTGGACGTAGTAGTGGCGCCGAGAGCCCGAATTCTCCACTGCGTCATGTTCAGATTTCAATGAATCGTAAGTTGGGATGGAATTCACTCCTCCCGGGCTCATATGTTTCGGCGATTGGGCCAGATGAAGGTAAGCCAATTTATCATGGTCTATCCTCAGTCAATGAATTTGGGATGCTGGACGCCGAGGGCGTGTTGCAACATGATAGAGTTCATTGTCGTAATCGCATCCTGTTTCTCGATGGTGGGATGCTAGATGCTCTACCGGTCTCATCGCATTCACATGCACATCGGCTATTGGAGGAGCGACTTCGAAAAGAAGTTGATCAAAGCACAAGTTGTATGAAGTGTGCATTTGCGGGTATGAGTATTTCCCGTTTGTGGAATTGGCTTGAGATTATTCAGCAGCAGTTCGAGCCTACCATAGTGGTTTTAGGTGTGACATCTCAAGAGCTCTTATGGAGTGATCCAAAATGGTGGAGTCAACAGACTGGGTTTTCTAGCGAACATCCACCCGGTAGCTATCTGACGTGGGCAGGTGAAAACGTCAAGATTCATGCTGCTTCGTCGAAGTGGAAAAGGCATCAACAAAAAGGTGCTCACAATCTCATAAGTCAAGATCCACGAAGTCATGCTTTTTTCGAGGATCAAATAGGTTCAGATCATTCACAGGCGTTTGCACAGACAGGCGCTCTTGTGCATTTTATAAATGATGCTGTACAGCCCCGTGACTCGCAGCTATACCTGATGGTTACGGAGGCCGGCGAACATCATGGGCATTTTGACGCCGGTGCCTCTCGTGAAAAGGCATATGGCCAGGCGAAGAGTGTTGTGCAAAGGTGGCATGAGATCGCGGGTAGGTTTGGCATTCCAGTGATCAGCCCTTATGAAAGATTTGAAAAGGAACTGGACTGTCCAGTTCATCATGATGATGGCACGTGGACAGCCTATGCGCATCGTCTTGCGGCGTTTGATCTCTACGACAGCCTGAGCCAATCCTCACAACTGCGATATCGATCTTCATAGATCGTGTCGTGGAATGAAAGCAAGAATTAAGACTTTGATGTTAAGGTCGCGGTGACGGCGTCAAAGGCGGCGCGCGCAGCAAGGCGATGTCCGGTGGCATTCCATTGGCTGCCATCAGCGACGTGGCAAGGAAGCTGGTTTTCGGAGTCCAGAAAAGCCTGGTATGGATCGATAATCTCTAGATCTGACTGATTCGCAAGCTCTTTGATATGAAGAAGGGCTCTGGTGTGTCCGGCTCGTTGAAACTCTGGATCAGCATCATTTGACCAGGAACCAACCGATTCGCCACACTCGTTGATGAAGAGTAGTGGAATCGCTTGGGCTTCACGTATAGTCGACACATAGTAGTGCAGGCACTTTGAAAGCTGCTCTAGCTCCTTGGTGTGCGTTGTGACTGTCTCATCAGTCAGGCTTGCGACGCTCGGTGATTGCGACCGACTACGACGAATGGCCGCTTGCATGGGTGATGCAGGAACGATCTCTGCCCCCTGAGAGGTGGCGTTGAGATAGCGGGCTGGTGGATAGGTTTGGTCGAAGCCGCTCTGAAGGGACCAGTATGGAAGTAGACTTGTTGCGAACTCGTCAGCTCCAATACCAATGAAAACAATATGAGGTTTGATCGTGGGTTGATGTTGTACAAACCAGTCGAAGTGTCGACTTAAGCCCATTGATGGGAATGCCAGCGTACGGCACCAGACAGGTCTATCGAGTTGTCGTGTCAGGAGACGTTGGAGTTGCTGGCCACAGTGCTCTGGAATCGGCGTGCGGCAACCATCTAAATTCTTGCCCCCTAAAAACATAATATTCAGCGCCTTATTGTCGTTAGGGCAGGGGCAGGGTGCGTCCAACATTCCAAACTCATCACTGAAGTTGATGACTTGGGCATCATGATTGTTCCCTGAGGACGCTTGAAGTGTGTTAGGTTGATAGGTGTCCCAGCCTTTCAAAGCATTGGTCTCAATTGATATTGAGTCAATGTGCATTGGTGGGGCGGTGGTCGTGTTGTGTCGGGCTCCGTAGTACAAAGGATGTACGTTGAGAATCAACCAGCAGCCACCAGGTATGGATTGGATATCTCTGAGCAATCTCGTCTGATCGATAAAGAGATCTTCTCTAGGATCTGGGTGTTCTTTGAGTCTTCGGTTGTGTTGGTTCCAACGCCATCGATTTACGCCTCTGGTTGCGCCGTACTCAACACGTACATCACGTTGATGAAAGAACTCATTGCCTTCATATTGCAAGCCAAGCTGTTGTTCATCGATAATTCCAAGTGGTGCCCAGCGACCTTCGTGTATGACCTCTTCGAGAAGCGCGGATTCGACTTCAGATTTTGATTCGAGCCCAATGTTGTGTTTGTTTCTTCCTTGAAAGATTGCGTAGTTCTCAATTCCATAAATTGGAGCAGAGTTATGGGCAACGCTGCCTACAATTCGAATGCCTTGGCTACGTAACCATTCAATTTCAGTAACGACGGCTTCGGCTCCATTGATCTTTAGATTCTGGAACAACTCTAGTGGATCTGTATGAAGCGCAATCTCTTGTCCAAGGTCTTGAATCTGTCGATAAAGCACAGCCATACAAGAATTGCGCCTGAAGACGCCTTTATGAAATGTGCCGTAATAAGGTGCTGTGTGTAGCATGAAATAAGTAGTGCTGGCATTGAATTCTGCTTCTATTTCTGCTTCGGCAAGCGATACGCGTGGATCCGCGTCCACATCATGCCGAATACTACAGATAATCTCATCACTACCAATAGTTTGATCGCGAAGATCACAATGAGGCGCAAATCGAATGCGCGGATTTGATGCCAGCGCCTTAATCAATTCATAGTATTGCTGTAGACATCCGACAACAATTTTGTTGGCCCCACTGCCTTGTGTGTAGTCAGCGCCATAGCCTTGAAAGTTGTTGCTATTGACTTGACGAATACAAGTGTGCAGTGACAGGCCACTTTCCTCAACTCGATAGGGCTGAATTCGATGTTTCTTCAACTGTGATTGAAGAGTATCTGAATTGAGAATGGCGGTTGATGATGCCAAGTGTTACCCGATAGAAGCTGAAGCGCCGAGTAGGATTGCCAAAACAATGATGGCGATGGCAACCACGACAGAGCAAACACTGGCAGCAAGAACGAGTTTGCGTACCTGAATAGAGGTGAGTGTTAATCCTTGTCGCATCCAATAGGATGGCCGTAGTTGTTCTCGGAGTGGTGGTAGATCATTGTGGTACTGTTGTGGTGAGACATGTATTACTGGAACTGGTATCCCTGTTGCTGGTGCCTCGGTTGGTGTGGATATGGTCTGCTCAAGTTCGCTAGAAAAGTCCCGATGTTGGTCGGTGGTGAAAGCGTCTCTGTCATAGCCGAATCGGGAATTGGCTTGCCCACAAAAGTGATCAAATACAAATCGATCTCTCATTGATAGTTCAGATTTCCATCGTTGGTCGTCGAATGTGTGGCTGGGATTATCCCGCAGAGTTTGCAGTTGTGCCTCGTAGTAAT
>CALCOW010000518.1 GCA_937899935.1 uncultured Phycisphaerae bacterium | reverse complement strand
ATAACACCAAAGGGCGCGCTCTCGACTGTGTCGACCGTGCGATGAATCTGGGCGTGTGGCAATATGACGCAGCGTGTAGTGGTTTAGGTGGATGCCCGTTTGCGCCCGGGGCAGCGGGCAATCTCTCTACACAAGATCTTGTTGCTTTCGCTCAGCGCCGCAACGTTCAAGCCGACATTGATGTCGACGTTCTTGCAGAAGCAGGGTTGCTGATTTCGAAAGCGATTGGCCAATGATCTTCTCAGACAGCACTGCTCACGGCCTGAGGTGCAGCGTCTGATGTGTTCCTGCGATGAGGTAATTCAAACACTGCGGCGGGCGCTGATTCAAGCTGATACAGGTCGTGAATACATTTGATCGCGTGCACAGAGAGGGTGCGTCCAGTAATGCGCACGCACTGCGCTTTGCAAGGGAATCCAAAGCTACCTGTATTGATCAGTGTGCGGCCATGGCGTTGCACAATAGACGCTTGATGGGTGTGGCCATAAATGAGTATTTTGGTCGTTGGCGCAAAAGCATCAAGAAAGCGAGTTGCAAGAGTCGCGTACCGTCCCCAGTACCAAAGTACCCGAGCGGTCGTGATTGGATTGAGTGCAATTCGTAGCATCGTGACACGTTCAATTTGATAGCGACGCTGTTCGACTAAACGACGGCATGCAAGTAGTGATTCTTGCATGCGTGTGTCGAAGGATGGAGTTTGTGAGCCAGTGACTTCTTGCCGTATCTCATGTGTGAACTTCTCTAGGATCCGAGCCGACGGGCACCACGGTGCAATGGCATCATGAAAAACATCACCATGCGTAATGAGTAACTGATCTTCAAAGAGGCGCAGATACTTGGTATCCGTCAGGAAGGGATCATGATTGCCGGCAATAAAATCGAGGCTTATCTTGTATTTGTCACACAACGTCTTCAATGCATCAAGTCCACGTTGCGCCTCAGTATGGCGTGTTTTATTATGGAGCTCTGCTGAGTCGCCGTTGATCACAAGGTGACCGATCCCATCAAGTAGAGGTTCAAGCTTGGCGATGCGGCCGGGCGAGCGGCGCGGGTGCCCAAGATGCAAATCTGACAGGATCAACCAAGGTTTCGGGGTTGAAGGTGTCTTTTGATCCGGGGCTCTCGCCTCAGCGGTTTCGAAAGGGCCAGTTACTCCCATCAGGAAGTCTCATTATTTGGTTGTGGTGGCCCAAGCGTAATCATGTTCTTGCCAGAGCGCTTTGAAACAAGCGCTCGTTGATCAGCATGGTGCAAGAGTGTCTCAATATCGTTTCCATCCCAGGGGTACAGAGCAATACCACCTGAAACGCTCAAGTTTCCTGGCGCATCCTGTCCTAATTTTGGAAAGTGCATTTGGCAAATTTGATCCTGAAATCGTCGGGCAATTTGCTCTACAGATTCAAGATTGGCAGGGCCACTTTTTCGTGGACCCTCGGGATCGGCAAAGATCACCACAAATTCATCACCTCCAATTCGGCAGACATGATCACCGCGTCGGACAATAGCGCGTAGGAGACGTACCGTTTCACACAAGATCTCATCACCGGCTTCATGGCCAAATGCATCGTTGTAAATCTTAAAGTTGTCGATATCAAAGAGCATTAAAGCAAAGGGGCGCCGCAGTTCATTCGAACTATTCATGGTCTCTTGCATCGCTCGATAGAAGAACCGCCGGTTGCCAGCACCAGTCAGATCATCTTCCATGGCCATGGAGGAAAGCTGGCGATGGCTCAGATCAAGTTGAAGCCAACGAGCAAGCCATCCGGCCCATGATTGGAGTTCAGCTGTATCGGCATCATCCGCTGAAAGCAGACCAAAGCGTTTGCCATCAATCTCGATCGGAGCGATCGGTCCCTCAAAATCACCACGCACCGCGCGCACACAGCAGTTTTGCCACTGCGTTTGTTGTGTGATGAGACGCAAGGCGAAGCTCAAAAGATCACCCTGATCATTAAGAATTTGATCGACCAGATCAATATCACCAAGCTGCTCTTGTGCAGTTGCATGCTGGTCAGGTTCTGGAGTTGGTATGACCTCGGGTGGAGGTGATACTGCTTCTTCGGCAATCCAGGGTGCTTTCGCTTCTGATGGAGGTGCTGTCGGCGCCACTGGCGGATTGACCGGTGGAGGGTCTGGTGGCTCAAGATTCGGTGTAACCAGAATCTCAGGAACATTGGATCGTTCGTCTGCGCCATCGGCGGCTTCTGAAAGTTGTTGTTCGGTCAGTGGTCCTGTGATCAGGCCATCGAATCGATCAAGCATCTGTTGGCCAAGCTCGTCGGCCACCGTTGGTTCAGCGACCAGCAAGACGCGCACGACCGGATCAAGTCTCCGGAATGCAGCAATGCGTTGCTGTGTGAGTTCCTCAGGATGGTTGGGTGCGAGGAGGATGGTATGGACCGGCGTATGAACGCGGCCGCTGGTTAGCTGACCCAATGCATCAAACAGCGTATCCACTGCAATCACATCTGGTCGAGAGGTGGGGACTAATCGATCCCGCTGTTGCGGTGGTCCAACCAGCAACACCGACCCGCGTGTACGGCCAACCCGAGGACGTTGGAGGCTCATGGCTCTGGTGTCTCCGTGGTGAGCAACATCTCAATTTCTTCGGCCGTTATCTCAGGTGGCTCAATAGGTGTGTCAGCCCGTGAGATCGTCATACTTGGCGGCGACGTATGAGGCTCGCTTTCATCGACTTTAACTGGAAGAAGGTCAAGCCGACCCTCTTGCCAGAGATGGACTGGTACATGGGGTGCATACATGCCCATGGCGTTGAGCAACTTGTCGTAGTCACTCCAGTGATCGGGTTGTACCACTAAGAGAAGTGGTGGATCAGCTTTGGCAAGTCCCCACGTGGCACGAGCGGCCTGCGCCTGCAAAGCCATACAAACATTGGCAAATGCAACAACGGGGTCCTCAGTCAGCGTCAACTCACAGGTCGTGCGCTGTTGGACCTCATCAATAGCGTCGGCTCGATCCCGATCGGGTTGGCCGAGCACGACACAGCGAACAGATTCGTCGTGTTGGGACATCTGCCTCTCTGACCCCCGGTCCCCAAATCACCATTCACTTATTTAGGTGCCGGTTCCGAACGCGGCAAGATAAACAAATCAATGGTTGCACCTCCGTGCACTTTTCGACTACGTGCTCCAAGCTCGCAGCATCTTTATTCTAGCTCAGGAGCCGGCTGATTCCATGTCTATTTCAGTCAGTAGATGAGCTGTCTGTTACGAATTGGGGCTATCAATGTCCAGTAACGCCTCTAGAACCTGAGTCGCGCCATCTGGATCGGACCTTTCCAAGAGCACTTGCTTCATTTGGTAGCGGGCCGTTTCATCAGCCAGGAGGCGTCCGAGCGGTGCTCCAAGGGCCTGGCAATTAGAGTCAGGATCGACCTGGTCTATGGCCAAGCATGCCCCACCCGCATCCACAATGGGCTGGGCATTGTGCCGTTGGTGTTGATCTCGATGAAATGGATAGGGAGCAAAGAGTGTTGGCACCCCATTCATGACGGCTTCACCCACACTATTGGCACCTGCTCGACTCAGTGCTGCATCAGCAGCGCCCCAATACAAGCCCATCTCATGACCGAATGGCATGACATGAGCTTGGATGCCGGAAGCGGTGTAGACCTGCTTGAGTTGATCTTGATGACGACCAGGTCCGGTGAGATGAGCGATCTGCCAACCCTCCAGTTCTGGAGGCTGCGTTTTGACCCAGGTTGCCATGAATTCATTTAATGACTGCGCACCTTGTGACGCACCGGTGATCAGAAGCACCGGCTTGGCCGCGTCAAGTCCAAGTCGCCGACGGCACTCTTCGGGTGCATATGGGGCGCGCGTGACTTGACGAATTGGATAGGAGACGACTTGGTGTTTGAGTCGCTCCGGAGCAACCAGTGGTAGAGCGGCCATCACTAAGGATGCTTTTCTTGCGACCAAACGATTGGCCTTTCCAGGCACGGCATCGAGATTCAAAAGTGCCAGCGGAATTCCCATGGCATACGCCGCAAGGGATGGAGCAACAGAGACATATCCTCCAAGACTGAGCATCCAAATACGGTTTTCTTGTTCTTTCGTTTTTTGTTTCTGTATTTGACGAATCAACTGCTTGACGTGCCGCTTGCACTGTCGATGGCTGTTGAGGAACTTGATGGCTTGCCCAGGTCTGATAGAAGGTGGTACTGCGGGAAGAGCTGTGTAGTTGGCACCGACATGTTCCAACATGGACGCATCCACCGGGCGTTGTGAGCAAAGGAAGACGGGCTCAATATCGGGCCAGCTTTTACGGACTGTCTCAGCAATGGCAATACCGGGGGCAATATGCCCACCTGAGCCTCCGCCAGCCAGAAGTAATGTCCCTGTAGTTGTGATAGGTACCGGCATTGCCGTGTGAGGCTCCAAGGGCTCAAACGGACCACTTACGACCGTGATCGATGCGCTGTGTTCGCGAGTGCTTTTATCGGCCTGCTGTTGCAAGGTTCTCAACAAAGCGATTCGATGCCTTGCATCATTTAGAGAGGAAGGGGTTCAGTCATGTCAGACCAGATAGGTGGGCCATGCAAGGCAATGTTAGATCGCATTGACCTCTGGCAGTGCAGAGAGATCTCCCGTTTTCTCAATGGTTCCGGGCACCGATCGGGTCTGAGTCCGTTCAATGGCAACCAGCAGGCCGAGACTAAATGCCGTCAGAATCCATCCAGTTCCGCCAGCCGAGAGAAGTGGTAAGGCAATACCCTTAGTTGGCACCATACCCGTGACCACCAACATGTTCATACTGGCCTGCAAAGCGATACACGTCAGGATGCCGATGCCCAAGAGTTTGAGCATGAAATCAGTCGTTCTACTGACAATGGCCAGTCCACAGCCCAACAGCAACAAGTAGAGTCCGATGACGGTGAGGCAGCCAAGCAGCCCAAGTTCTTCACAGATGATTGCAAAGACAAAGTCCGTCGTGTCTTCAGGCAAATAACCGAACTTCTGAATGGAGTGACCCAGACCACGTCCAGCAATTCCACCACCACCGACGGCGGCCACCGATTGAATGACGTGATAGCCAATCCCCTCTGGATCTTGGTAGGGGTCAATAAAA
>CALCOW010000517.1 GCA_937899935.1 uncultured Phycisphaerae bacterium | reverse complement strand
TTTCTTGACATAGTTGCCGTTCATGAACATGACTGGGGCAGCACCACCGCCTGAATCGACGCCCTCCAACAAGATGGCCCGCCATTCCAAGTTCACGAACTTGCAATTGTTCACGGTCATATTATTGGCCAGTCCATAGACGGCTGTATCAGTGGTGTTCTTAAGGTTGCAACGTCCGAGGTGGAAGTCCATACCAGAAGAGTTGAAAAGGTCTTGGGCTTGTGTTTTGCCAGTGATCGTCACGTCGCGTAATGAAGTGAAGTGAGTGCCAGCCGGATTATTGTCTATAAGGAGGAAGACCGGATTGAGATTATTGGTATTTTGAAGCTTGACCTCTCCAGTTCCGTCGCCACGAATGTCGAGATCCTTATCGGTAACCGTGATTTCTTCGTCATAAACACCGAGACCCAGTGAGCATGGCACGATGAAGATTCGGTCACCACTAGCAGCAGCATTAACCGCAGCTTGAATGGTGGTGAAGTCACCAGCACCGGTGCAATCAACGGTATGGTCGACGGCATAAAGGGCGGATGGAAGAGCCACGACGGTGGCTGCTACAACCGACTTTGAGAGAAAACGAACGCCATTGAGTTTCATAAAGAATGTCCCTTTTTCAATCCCTGAGATTTGTTTACGAGCTAGCCCCAGCACGACCTCGCTATGGGGAGGAGCAAAGCATAACAAGAACTATGAACGAGTGGAACTGCCTGGGTCGATAACCTCATCGAGGTGCAAATTGGCCTAAAGTATTTTCAAAAAAGGACTTAGAGAGCGGTGGATCGATGGCTTCGATCTGAAAAATAGGCGCCACCGGCAACGGTCATATAAAAAATCTCCCTAAGTTATTATGAAAAAGAAGCTTAGGAGCTTAACTAATAGCCAATTTTTGTATCGCCTTCACACTTCTAAAGTCACAATTATCAGGACGGTATTGCTGGTTTCTAGAACGTCGATGCAATGCGAAGGTAAAACACCAGTGCATCTGAGAGTGAAGCGGGGTCACCTCCTGAAGGGGTGGAAAACCACTCAATACCGGGCTGAATACTAAGCCAGGGTGTCGCTTGGTAGAGGTAGTAGGCTTCGAGATAGCTTTCACTACCACCTGCCTGGCCATCCATCTGCTTGGTTGGAGCAGAGAGGTAGATGTCTGGATTGTCGGAGAAGCCCGAGTAACCACCCAGGATTCCCAGTGAGTCTGCTGGGCGCCCCGGAATAACACCGGTTGCAGAAATGCCTGCAATCACCGCCCAGTTCGTAGGGTTCTTGCTCGGGTCACTCCAGCCCAGTTGACCAAAAGCAATGACGCCACCACCTTCTTGTGCGACGCTTGCATCTGGCGTCCAAAGCGTTTGGCTACCGTAAACATACCATCCAGGTACATCTTCAACGCCATCTTTTGACCGACCAGCCGTACCAGATTTCCCAGTTTGGAGCCAACCCGCAGCCGATATTGATCCAGGCAATTGGCCATCGACAATCCACTTGTACGTCCACTCGGTAATGAAGAACCAATGTCCCTGATTATTGAAAAATGTTTCCGGCCCACGACTGCCAGTTGAAAAGATGTAGCCACCTGTGGCTGGATCTAAAGCGCCGTTGCTTCCATCGAACCAACCAAATCGACCAACAATGGTGTCGTTAAAATTCCATGAAGTGACTAAACCCATCGCCATCTCTGGATAGGAGGGCAGAAAAGGGTTCAATGTTGAAGGGTATCCGACATTGTTGTTAATGAAAGACGCTGCTCCTGCAATCGTTGAGAACAAGAGATTTGCATCTTGTTTACCAAAACGAATAGACAGTCCGGTTGATCCGAATGACTGGTCATACCAAAGTTGTGAAAGTTGGTTCAGCGTAGTTGTCTGCGGAAGCTGGCCGATTGATGTGTCGTAAGCGCCAGTTGCATCGATCGATTGCGGGATGCCAAATGGACCACCGAAGGATGTCCACTCCTGGTAATTAGCAAAAAGGGTGCCGCCTTCGAGGTCAAAAGCCCTATAGGTGTCGAGCGTCAGCCCAAGAGAGAGCAAACTGCCACCATACAAATCCGTTGCCAATCCGCCGGTTGTGTTCCAACCCAGAATCGTGTCCACACCACCATTAATAAAGACGCCATCTCGTTCTAACTGGCCTCGGACTCCAAAGAGATCGCCCAGCAGGCCGTCAGAATAAAGGGGCCAACCTCCTTGCCGGCTCAATGAAGTGTTTGGCCCAAGTGAGGTAAAGGAAATGTACGGATTCGGCAGCTCTAAACCCTTTGACCGCTGCGATTCTAGAGTGACCAACGAATCATCATCAAAAGTCTTTTTCGCATTCGAATGCTCGTCACCCGGCCCATCAACAGCACGATTGATATTGACCACGTGTTCCTCTCCAAAAACCATTGCTGGCAGGAGCGTTGTACCTGTGGTCAGGAGTAGAAGAAATAGTCTCAACGGCCTCATCCGGCTTGGTTATCGGGGTTGGTATTCGAGGTGATCTGATGCGTTGCGGGTTTACTCTTGCGACTTAGTTTTTCGCTCAACCACTGCACCACTGCATAGAGCATCGGTACTGCAATCAAGCTAATAATCGTTGCGAGCAGCATACCGCCAAAAACGGTGGTGCCCATCGCCTGGCGGCTCATTGCACCAGCACCTGAGGCAATCAGAAGTGGAATGACACCCAGTATGAATGACAAGGCGGTCATGAGCACCGCTCTAAAGCGAAGGGATGCAGCTTCGGTCGCTGCTTGCAGAATTGGAAGTCCGCTATCTCTTCGTTCTTTTGCAAACTCAACAATCAGAATGGCGCTCTTGGCTGAAAGTCCGATGAGAAGCACAATTCCAATTTGTGTATACAGGTTATTGTCAATGCCTCGAATCATGAGTGCAGCAACAGCACCAAGTAGAGCCGTTGGTACGGCAAAACAGACAGACAGCGGTAGCGACCAGCTCTCGTATTGTGCGGCGAGCACGAGATACACGAGCAAGACTGATAGAAGAAAAATCAGTACAGGTGATCCGGCCGATTGTTGTTGGAACGCAATTTCAGTCCACTCGTAGTCCATTGATCGTGGCAAGGTGCGGTTGGCCATCTCTTGCATGAGGACCATCGCATCGCCGGACGTAAAACCGGGAGCTGGGCGAGCAACAAATTTTGCAGCGGGATAACCGTTATGACGGTAAATGGTCTGTGCGCCCAGAGATTTCTTGACATCAATAAATGAACCTATAGGAATGAGTTCGCCTGATTGCCCTCTGACATCAAACCTACCAATATCAGACGGCTTGTTACGAAAGCGTCCCGCTGCTTGTGCCTTGACTTGATAAGTGCGCCCAAAAAGCGTGATATCGTTGACGTAAATAGACCCTAGATTCGTCTGTAAGACTCGAAAGACAGAGTCCATGGTGACACCAAGAGCCAGTACCTGATCACGATCAACCTCAACAAAAAGCTGAGGGATATTTGCTTCGAAGCCGTTATAGCTTCCCATGAGAGAAGATTGGCTCTCGGCATCATCCACGAGCACATTAACCGTGTTCTCAAGAGCAGTGAGCCCCGCACCACCTCTATCTTCGACTTGCATGGCAAGTCCACCAGAGGTGCCGAGCCCCGGTAGGCTTGGCATGCCCAGTGCCATCACAACGGCTTCTTGTATGTTACGAAACTCACTATTGAGTTTCTTGAGGATTGCATCCTGTGACTTTTCAGGATCTTCTCGAAGGGACCAATCATCGAATAAGACGATAAGTGTTGCGCTGTTAGATGATGCAGCGCCGTTGCGAAGTGAGTAACCCGCAATCGTAATCGTTTCCTTGACGCCTGGGGTACTCAGAATGATTTCTTCGACCTGATCTGCAACAGCCACCGTGCGTTCGAGCGCAGCGGCCTCTGGTAACTGGACATTGACGACAGACCATCCCTCGTCTTCTTGCGGTACAAAGCCCGTGGGTAACTGGCCAAAGCCGTAGATGGCAATCAAGATGAGACCAATGAAACAGACTAGGCCTACGACAGCGATGCGAAGGAAAAATTGCACGATCCGCGTATAAGTCTTCGTCGTATGATCCATGCCTTTGTTAAAGATACGCCAGATAAAGAAAGGCTTTTCTGGACTCGGTCGCATGAGTACGCCTGCCAGTGCCGGGCTCATGGTGAGTGCATTAATGCTACTAAAAACAGTTGCAATGCAAATGGTCAACGCAAATTGTTGAAAGAGCTGGCCAGCAATACCTGGCATGAAAGCAGTTGGTAAAAAGACGGCCAGCAAGACCAACGTGGTGGCGACAATAGGCCCTGAAACTTCCGACATGGCAAGTGTGGCTGCTTCACGAGCTGAACATCGCTTTTCATCAAGATGTCGCGTCACATTCTCAACGACCACGATGGCATCATCAACAACAATGCCAATCGCGAGCACAAGTCCGAAAAGTGATAGCTGATTAATGGAAAAACCTAAAAGCAACATGATTGCAAAAGTGCCAATCAGTGATACTGGTATGGTGATAGCCGGAATGAGTGTGGCTCGTACATTTTGTAGAAAAACATAGACGGTGAGCACAACTAATAAGATCGTGATCAAGAGCGTGATAACGACTTCTTTGATGGAAGCCTTGATGACATCTGTTGAGTCATAGCTGACGACGTAGCTCATGTCGTCTGGGAATCTTTCGGCAAGACGCTTGAGAGTATCTTTCACCCCATTGGCGACATCGATGGCATTGGCGCCTGGTAGTTGGTTGACACCGAGTACGGCTGCCGGGCGATTGTTGTACTCGGCAGACATTTTGTAGTTGTGTGAACCAAGTTCTACCTTTGCGACATCAGAGAGTCGTACGATGCGGCCGTCTGGATCAGATTTGATGACGATTTGAGAGAACTCTTCGGTTGTGAGTAGGCGACCTTTTGTGGTTACTCCAAATTGGAAGACCTGACCCTTGGGAACAGGTGGTTGACCGATTTGGCCAGCAGCTACAACCGCATTTTGTTCCTGAACTGCTTTAATGACCTCGTCACTGGTGAGATTGAGTGCGTGCATTAAATCGGGGTCGAGCCAGATACGCATGCCGTACTCACCGGCCCCAAAGACAGAAATGGCACCTACACCGTCAACGCGTTTTATAGGGTCGACGAGTTGCAGAACTGCATAGTTGTTGAGGAAGAGTGCATCGTGCGTGTTGTCTGGTGAATAAAGACAAATGAATAGTGTTGTTTCACTTGACTGTTTACTAATGCTGATGCCTTGGCGTTTGACATCTTCAGGGAGCCCTGGTTCAGCCGCGGCAACGCGGTTCTGAACCATGACGCTGGCCAGATCCAGGTCGGTACCAATCTCAAATGTAATATTGAGATTCATGGTTCCGTCATCGGTGCTGGTGCTGGTCATGTACATCATGCCCTCAACACCATTGACTTCTTGTTCTATCGGGGCCGCCACGGTTTCTGCGATAGTGGCTGCATCGGCTCCTGGATAAACAGCTTCGACATTAATGGTTGGCGGTGCGATCTGGGGGTAGCGCGCAATGGGTAAGACGGCAAGACAAATACCACCAATCAATACCACCACGATCGAAATGACCGATGCAAAGATAGGGCGGTATATGAAGAAGCGACTGAACATATTC
>CALCOW010000516.1 GCA_937899935.1 uncultured Phycisphaerae bacterium | reverse complement strand
AATCGAAAGTGGTTCGAGACCGATTCCAGCAAAGATGTTCGTGAAATTGATGTCATCAAGGACAAGCGGCAAAATAACCCATTGTCTGAGTTGCAACGAGGTGACTTAAAGCTCCTGCTGACGAAGGGACTTTCTCGTGCGGAGCGATTGATTGTTGTCTTGTACTATTACGAAGAGATGACAATGAAAGAAATTGGGACAACCCTCGATCTATCTGAATCACGGGTCAGCCAAATGCACTCATCAATTTTGGCGCGGCTCAAGGCGCAAATGCAGCATCGAGATAAAGATCTTTAGTCCTCGTTGTCTTGTTTAACCAAACTCAATGCCCTGGGCCAGTGGCATGTCAGCCCCGTAGTTGACGGTGCAGGTCTGCCTACGCATATAGGCCTTCCATGAATCCGAGCCAGACTCTCGTCCGCCACCCGTATCTTTCTCTCCGCCAAAAGCACCGCCGATCTCAGCTCCGCTGGTGCCGATGTTTACATTGGCGATACCACAGTCAGAACCATCTGGTGATAAGAAACGTTCGGCTGAACGAAGCGAGGAGGTAAAGATCGCACTTGAGAGCCCTTGATCAACATCATTGTGCATCTCAATAGCATCTTCCAGATCATCGAATTCGAAGATATAGAGCAGCGGTGCGAAGGTCTCTTCCTTGGCAATGGCCGGTTGGACGCCCTTGGGGACGCGCACGATTGTGGGCTCAACGAAATGCCCTGGGGCACTCTTGAAGCGGTCAACGCCTTCAACCCCACCAGTGAGTATCTCACAGCCTTCGGCGACAGCCCGCTCAATGGCTTGGCGCATGGCATCTACGGACTGGCTATTAATCAGTGGACCCATCAAGGTATTTTTATCGAGTGGATTACCAATGGGTACGCTCTTGTAGGCAGGAACAAGTCGTGTGGCAACCTCATCAACGATGTCACTATGGCAGATAAGACGTCGGGTAGAGGTGCATCGTTGGCCAGCTGTTCCGACGGCACCAAAGAGCACGCCAGGAAGCAACATATCCATGTCGACATCGTTCATAACGATGATCCCATTGTTTCCACCGAGTTCGAGAAGCGACCGTCCGAGTCTTGCAGCAACACGCTCGCCTACGATGCGACCCATGCGGCATGAACCGGTCGCGCTGATCAGTGGCAGGCGTCGATCATCAACCATGGTTTCGCCAACTTCTTGATCGGTTCCGATGACTAATCCAAAGATGTCTGCGGCATCACAATCAGGCGGATTGAAAATATCTTGATGACGCATGACATCGTGTGCAATATTGGTCATAGCAATAGCAGTCAGTGGTGTGGCAAGGCTTGGTTTCCAAATCATGGCATCGCCGCAGACGGCTGCAAGCATGGCATTCCATGCCCACACAGCGACTGGAAAATTGAATGCTGTAATGATGCCAATGGTGCCAAGTGGTTGCCACTGCTCAAACATTCTGTGCTGTGGACGCTCTGATTGAATGGTCAGGCCGTAGAGTTGTCGAGAGAGACCAACAGCGAAGTCAGCAATGTCAATACACTCGACGACTTCGCCAACACCTTCAGCTTTAATCTTGCCCATTTCAAGTGTGACGAGCTCGCCGAGCGGGTCGCACTGATCACGAAACGCGTTGCCCATTCGGCGGATAAGTTCACCGCGCTTTGGTGCCGGCACGCGTCGCCAATGACGTTGGGCTTTGATCGCACGCTGAACCGCATCCTGATAGTCCTGCTTGCTTTGCAGGCGGACCGCAGCGATTGGCTCTTCAGTGGCGGGGTTATAGGAAATCACGCAGTCGTCGCCCGCAGTAGCAGCATCGACAACCAGTGAGTGACGGTAAAGATCCGCAGATTGGAGTAGTTGTTGGCTCATTCCGCCATTGTAGCTGAGGCTGAGGTTGGGTACACCCGGCTCAGCAGGCCAGACGATCGAGGGGTAGAAGATGGTCTAGAATCTGCCTATGGATACAGCATTGCGGAGGCCACCAGAGCTTGTTTGGTCGGAGGTCAGCTACGAGCCTGATTCCGATCACCTTGACCAGGCTGATGAGCGTTGGGCGGCCTTTTGCCAGGCGCATCCATCTGCCTTCGACGGGCAAATCACCCATGTCGCTGCAGTCCACCGTAGCGGTTGTGGTGGGGTCACTTTACATGTCCAATCCTGTCCTTATCGTTTTCATGCGGTTCAGGGAGCGGGCTTTGACCTCGGCGTTCGATCTTTGGGGGTGACCGGATTGGTGACGCGGGGCGGACGTGTTCTGATGGGGCAACGGAGTCAGCAAGTAGCGCACTACAAGGGTCTTTGGGAGTTTGGTCCCAGTGGTGTCGTAGAGCCGCAGAAAGGAGTTGTTCGGAGCCTTGCGGTCGAAATCACTGAAGAAGTTGGGCTGACGATGATCGCTCCACCAATCGCCCGAGCGATCGTGCGAGACCACAGGTTAAAGACCTGGGAGTTGGTCTATCAGGTACAGGTTCACAAAGCGACTCCCACAACCAATGGTGAATATACGTTGTTGAAGTGGGTTGATCTTGAGGCTGAGCTACCACAACCCTTGAGTCCGCTGGCACTAGAACTGCGCTCAACCCTGGCGCGTTGGACGACGACGAAAAATTCAGTATTCAAAAAAAATGAGAATAACTAAGCTCAACTGCTTGCCGGCAGTGGCCCGTCTAGTTGACCTTGGCAGCCAAATACTTTTCCACACTCTTAAGATCTGACATGATCTGAGGTGATACTTGGAGTGTAAAAGAAGCGCCCTTTTTGGTATCTGCCAAACGCGTCACCTTGGCACGATCGGTCCAGCGCTTACCTGCACGAATATAGGTGTTGTTCGTCACCAGGCGTCGACGTTTTGCCAGCAACTTACGAGCACGTTGAACCTCGGTCTGCATACCGACCAGTCGCTCAAGCGTCTTTTTCGCTTTCATCGGCATCTGGCCCGAGGTGATAGTGAAGGTCACTGTTTGATTGGCTGTATAGGTATCGCTCATGGTCTTCAGTTCCGTTACGAGGCCTTCCCAGGCATTGGCCCTTAGGGGCGAAGCATCCTAGCAGGTGCGGCGCCAAGGGCAAGACAAGTCCCTAGTTTGAGCCTGAGACACGTTCAATTTCCTCAAAGTTGGTCATCCCCTCAGCAACGAGCCCAAAGCCATAGGCTTCGAGGGACATGAAGTGCCCTTGCTCCGCCAATTGTCGAATGCCTTGGATGGTAGGGGTCTTGAGGATCTGATCACGCATTTGGTCATTGACGTCAAGCAACTCAAAAAGCGCCCGACGACCACTAAAACCAGTCAGCAAACATCTCTTGCACCCTCGTGGAGTACAGATTTCGCCTACGCCTTCAAGGGCTTTGCCCATACGTAGATTCTGAGCTGGGGTGGCCGCTACTTTTTTCTTGCAGCTTGGGCACAGTAGGCGCACCAGGCGTTGGGCGACGATCAGATTTAAGGCGTTGGCAACAAGGTAGGCTTCGATACCAAGATCAAGCAGTCGAAAGATGGCGCCGATCGAGTCTTTGGCATGCACGGTGGTATACACCAAGTGTCCCGTCATCGATGCTTGCATGGCGACGGTAGCCGTTTCAATGTCACGAATTTCGCCAACAAAAATGACGTCAGGATCCTGGCGTAAGACGGACCGTAGGATTGTGGCAAAGGTATTCCCTTGCTTGTGATCAATCGGTATTTGAGTACATCCATCGAGGTAGTACTCCACAGGATCTTCGATTGTTATGGCGTTTCGCTGATCAACATCCACTTCGCGCAAACAGGAGTAGAGTGAGGTCGTTTTGCCAGATCCAGTTGGGCCGCAGGCTAAAAGAAGGCCTGCGTCTTTCGTGGCCATCACACGTAACTTTTCATACATCCATGGCACTAAACCTAGCTCGTGCAGACGGCTTGGTGCATTGCTTGAATCAAGCACTCGAATCACCAGTTTCTGTCCGTGCATTGATGGTGTAAGGCTGACACGATAGTCGACGCGCCGCCCACCAACGGCAACCGAGAAGTGCCCGTCCTGAACGGTGTTCTTCTGGCTGGTATCGATTTCACAGAGAATTTTTACGATGCCTAGCACTCGTTTAAAAAGAGTCGCGCTCATATGGACCGCTGAAAGCATGTAGCCATCGACACGCAGTCGAACGGTAGCGCCTTCTCTGCGTGGTTCAATATGGAGGTCTGTGGCTCTTGATCGAAAGCATGCAAGAAGCATCAAACGAAACACACGAACACCTTCACCGGCGCCTTCTTCTGAACCGCTCTCAAGTCCGGATGCTTCGGCTTGATGCATCGTAACACCGCGATTGTCGACAAGGCTGATGTCATTTTCATCAAATGCCTTGTCTTGTCCCGAGTCAATAATCTCTCGCAGTCTGACCTCATAGTCTGTTTGCGCGTCCGTTACTTCATCGGCTAAATCAATGGTGACAATGGGCTCACTAAAGTCAGGAGTCTCCTCGATCGCGGCCTCAAAATCAGGCACATCGTCCCGTTTGTGTGGATGTCTCTGCTCGGGATCAATGAATCGCAACTCGCTTGATCCAATGCGAACCACATCACCATTATCCAGCATGTCCTTATCAACACGTGTGTTGTTTAATCTCGTGCCATTGCGAGATTTAAGATCCCTGAGGCGATATCCCTCTTCCGTTGGCTCAATGATGCAATGGTGTCTGCTGGTTTGATCGTCTTCAAGAACGAGCTTGTTGTCGCCCTGGCGACCAACAGTCAGCGGGTCACCATCGAGTGCCAATCGGTGGGTGCCAGCTTTGGTTTTGACCTCGATATAGGCCATGGTGCAGATACTCCTCGATTATCTTTTCAGGATGACGTTGGGGAGCATGGCAGTGTATCGCAGAACGACCATTTTAATGCTCCAGGCCCCATTTATTGGGCGTCAGAACCCAGTCTGAAGGTCATCATCGCCTGTTAGTGGTGCCTATTCAATGTCTCGAACATAGTGATGACCGGGCTTTTTTTGCAGAAAATGCTGCCTAAAATATGGGTATTCCAAGGAGCTTGATTCGCCCAAGGCTCCTGCTGGAGGTAAACTAGCTACTGCATAGGCGAGGAGTTACGCGGTCATTTCGCTCGGGCGCGTAGTAGAGGAGATTAAGTGGTGAGTACCAAGAGCAGGGAATAAGGCTCTTAAAACGGCCATAATTTCGTTGTGAGGCTGATTCATCGCTCGGCGTGGTTAAGGGGCGGAGAAGGCGCGGTGTCCCGTGACTGAAATAACAGGACTGACTCGTCGAAAGCTTGCTTTGTTGGTAGCGGGGTTGGCTGGGATCGTTGCCGTGGTCATCGGTTCCGTGGTGGTCGCTTCGCCTCTGAAACACCAGGATCGACAGATCGTTGATGCAGTCATCGATGCAACGGTCGGCAATGTTGCTGGGCTTGAGCGGGGCGCCTTTGGCCAAGAGCGTCGTCAAGCGGTCTATCAAGACCTACAGCTGGCGCTTAGTGAGACCGATCTGCCTTGGAACGTAGTGCGGGATATCGAATCGGCGGCAGCGAATCGCATGCATCCGGTGGCCACCATATCGGGAGAGATTGTGGTGCGCACGGTAGCGACACAGCTCCATGTGCCCAGTCAGTTTGCAACGATCCAACAGGCGATTAATGCCTCGATCTCAGGTGATGAAATTCTGGTTGCTCCAGGTTGGTACAAAGAGGTCTTAAACCTGCACGGTCGTGCGATCACAATTCGTAGTGATGCAGGCGCTGATCTCACAACCATTGATGGCTCGGGGTTTGAAGATAGCGTGATCAAATGTGTCACTGGCGAAGGCCCCGCAACGGTGATCGAGGGTTTTACGATTACAGGTGGCACTGGTGATAAAACGTTGTTCGGGCTTGGTGTCACAGTTGGCGGAGGTATGCTCAATATCGATAGCTCGCCACGTATCATTGCTTGCAAGTTCATTGGCAACACCGCAACGTATAACGGTGGTGGCATGTACAACGGCTATCACAGTCGCCCAGTCTTGGTGGGCTGTACTTTTGCGAGTAACCGCGCCGAGAAAGGGGCGGGTATCTACAGCTCAAATAGTTCTGTTGAAGTAACCAATTGCTCGTTTAACTCTAACGTGGCTGCGTATGGCGGTGGAGCCATGTATAACAGTAATGACACTCACACGTCTGTGACCTCTTGCCAATTTCGCTACAACTCAGCGGCGTATAACGGCGGCGCTATTTATGATTATGGCAGCCATTCCTCAGTCTCTGACTGCACGTTTAGTCGTAATGCTGCTCACTACAATGGCGGTGGTATGTATCGAGGTTTGCAGAGTCGAGCTTCAATGCAGAATTGTGTTTTCCTAACACCCAATGATGACATCGCTGGATCTGGCCGCTGGATTGCAGATTCGGTACTGGTGCTGGGCGCTTGTTGCATTGGATCAAGTTGCCTTGAAGTGACTGAAAGTGCTTGCAATAAAGCTGGCGGAACATGGGTTGGTTCTGACTCGTCTTGTCGCGATGCACAGGCCATATGCCCAGACTTTAAAATCTCTGACATCAATCACGACGGCGAGGTTAATCAACTTGATGTCGAGATCTTGCTTGAAGATATTGGTAACTGCAAGATTCCGTAAGCAGATAAGTCACCACTCTTTTGTGCTGCGGTCAGAAGTCTTACGGCGTCTTGACGAGTTCAACGCGCTGTATATCGTATTCGTGTTGCGTTTCAGTCATACTCTGTGACTTGCCCTTCCAGCTAATCACCATGCCAGGTTGGATCTTGCTTATCGGTCCCGAAAGATCACCCATGGTCGTTAGTATTATTTTGACATCGGCTCCATTGTGGCCAACCAAACGTTGCCGTGGCTTTCGTGGCCTTTCGAGTCTCTTGATGTCTCCCTGAAGCCTGACGACTGACCCTTCTCTTAGCTTGAGCGTGCTTCTGGTTTCTCGCAGTCGTTCAAGGCTATGTAGGCGTTCTTCACGTTTTTCGTCGTTGGGTGATTCGGTGTACTCGTCAATCAGTTTTTGTAGGTCATAAATCTCTTCTTGAGTGACAGCGAGTTTATTCATCGCATCGCGAAGCATCGCTTGATCGACACCACCAGGGATTGTGTCGATCGTGACAACATACATCTGGTTTCTAGGAAGGGCGACCTTGTGACTGCCCGGAGCGTTCTCTGCTGCTTGGATGTAGTCGACCCGCCCCGTGAGATCTACTAAATCAGTCTCGAGTGTTGCAAGTCTCTGGTCCATGGCTCGATTCTGATTTTCGAGGGCGGCGACTTTTTCAGCCAGCGAGCCAGCTTGTGAAATGGCGGCCGTCGCGTTCGTCTCTGGGCCAGTTAAAAGAAGGCAGGTCATACAACCGAGGCCAAAAGCGATCAGCAGTGGAATGGTGAACTGAATCCTCATGATCAATGCTCCTCTCAAGTTATTTTGTTGACGATGGCCCCGCGCCCTCGTGTGGACTGGATTGATCTTCGCCCAACATCGATGCGTCGCATGGGCTTCGAGCGCATTTTCAAGGTTCTAAGACAGATCCCTTGTATCGATCCCTTGTTCTGGCAGCAAAAAGTGCCTGCAGTCTGATATTATATCGAGCTTAACACCAGGCCAAGGCAACCCTCAACAATGTACGCGGATCACGATTGTGTCCACTACCGAGACGCCAGATATGTCAGTTCAGACACCGCTCCCAAGCGAGAAGCTACAGCGTGTCGCCATTCGCTTTGCGGGTGACTCGGGCGATGGCATGCAGCTCACCGGTGGCCAATTCACCAATACTTCTGCATTGCTCGGTAATGACTTTGCAACGTTTCCCGACTTTCCTGCCGAAATTCGTGCACCCAGAGGAACCACCTTTGGTGTTTCTGGTTTTCAGGTTCACTTCGCAAATGAGCATATTCACACCCCAGGTGACATTGTCAATGCACTGGTTGCGATGAACCCGGCGGCCTTCAAGGTCCACATTGTTGATGTAGAGCCTGGTGGCATTGTGATTGTCAACAGTGATGAGTTCACCAAGGGAAACCTGAAGAAGGCAGGCTATCAACCAAACTACAACCCACGAAGACGAAGAGCTCGTAAGCCAGTTTCGTCTCTTTCAAATTCCGATGTCACGTATGACGCGCGAGTCGCTGGCCGGTGGTGAGGATTCCGTGCGGGACATCGATCGCTGCCGAAACATGTTTGCGCTTGGTATTGCCTATTGGCTTTACCAGCGACCGCTCGATGCAACGTTGGACTTTTTTGACCATTATCTGAATCAGCAGAAGAAACGACCTGATCTTGCGTCACTCAATGCGAAAGCGTTGAAGGCTGGTTATTACTTTGGTGAAACAGCAGAGCTGTTTACCAGTCGTTATGAAGTAGCACCAGCAAAAATGCCATCAGGCACCTATCGAAAAATTGCGGGTAATGATGCGGCAGCGATTGGCTTTGTGACCGCCGCTCAAAAAGCCGGTAAGCAACTGATCTATGCTGGTTACCCTATTACACCTGCTTCTGATCTCATGCATGCGCTGGCTCGTTTCAAGCAGTTTGATGTCAAGATGATGCAAGCTGAAGATGAAATTGCCGCGATCTGCTGTGCAATAGGCGCTAGTTTTTCTGGCGCTATTGGAATGTCCGGCACCTCTGGGCCAGGGATGGCACTCAAAGCCGAGGCAATGGCATTAGCAGTGATACTTGAATTGCCGTTAGTCGTGGTGGATGTACAGCGAGCTGGTCCATCAACCGGCATGCCAACTAAAACCGAACAAGCTGATCTGCTCACTTCAATGTATGGGCGGCCGGGTGAGGCGCCTGTGGTTATTGTGGCGCCACAAAGCCCTGCCGATTGTTTTGATATGGCGATTGAAGCCGTGCGTTTGGCGGTCCACTGTATGTGTCCAGTGATTTATCTTTCTGATGCATCACTCGCGACCAGTGCTGAACCATGGATGATTCCTCATCTTGAGGACATACCAGCCATTGATATTAAAGGTGTCACAGCGAGCGAAGGTAAACGCTTTGAGCCTTATGCTCGTGATCCCGAGACATTGGTACGCGCCTGGGCAGTGCCGGGTCAAGAAGGTTTAGAACATCGGCTCGGTGGTCTTGAAAAAGATGAGCAAACCGGCAATGTCTCATATGACCCCGAGAACCATGAAAAGATGATTGAATTGCGGGCCGCGAAAGTTGCTCAAGCAGCTTCGATGATCCCACCATTGACTGTTGAAGGCTCACCAGAGGCGAAGACGCTGCTTTTGGGTTGGGGAGGAACCTACGGTTCTATCGCCACCGCTGCTCAGCGATTGGGCCAAGAAGGCATTGAGGTTGCCCGGGCGCATCTACGCTATCTCAATCCGATGCCTGCAAATATTGAACAGGTTTTACGTCAGTATGACCAAGGGATTGTTCCTG
>CALCOW010000515.1 GCA_937899935.1 uncultured Phycisphaerae bacterium | reverse complement strand
CCCCGTCCCTGCCGTAAAGATGACATGCCGTGGCGCCAAATCCAGTGGTTCGCCAGTATCGGGGTTCATGAGCCGAATGAGATTAACATGACCTGGTTCAGAGCAGACGATTTCGAGTCCTGAGTTGGTGTCAATACGCAGGATGCGATCGTTGAGTTGATCTGCAAGATTGGCAATGAGGCTGGCAGGCTCCAAGACCTGCTCATTGAGTCGATAGACTTGTCCGGGACAATCACCCAGAATTTCGGGGATGGCCTCGAGAGCCAGTCGAGTGGGGGAAATCTTGAGAAGGGCGCGCGCCGAAAGCATGCTCAAACGACTCTTCAAGGACTGCGTTTGCCAGAGATAGCAAAACTCAGCGCGCATGCGTGTATTTTTGATTCTTGGCTGTTGTTCACCAGCAAGGCATCGACGCCAGAGTTGAGGAAGGTCAGACACCTTTCGGGCAGATTGTGTGACCATGCCGCCGAGTGAGTACTTAAAGCCTCCGTGAACAATGCCCTGCGAGGCCACGGTCTGTCCGCGACCAAGTTCACTGGATTCCAGCAGGACAGCGGCATGCCCCAATTCCGTGAGATGGGCCAGTAGCCATAAGCCAGAGACACCACCTCCAAAGATGACAGTGTCGATATTGGTCGAACTTGATTGAGCGGCCATAAGCACCCATCCTCGGTATCCTTGTGTTGGACGTCAAGACGGGGCGGGCAAGCGGTCTGAGGTTGCGGCCTATTGTCACGAAGAATCGCTCAGATTCCCGATTGTCGCCTTGGCGGCTGAGAGGTGTTGTGATCATATGTCCTGCCTGCCTTAGGGCCTCCTGATGCAGAGCCGCCAGCAGTGACTGACGCCTCTCTTTGGGTTTGGGTATCTTGACCACTCTCGTTGCTCCCGGAAAGGAAATTCGCATGCACCACAAAGTGGTTCTCATCCCAGGTGATGGCATTGGCCCAGAAGTTGCCCAAGCCGCTCAAGCGGTACTCAGCGCTACTGGGCTTGAGATCGAATGGTTTGAGCACCAAGCCGGCGTGGCAGCACTGGAATCTGGTAGTTCGGAGGTCTTGCCAGCAGAGACCATTGAGGCAGTGAAGCAACATGGCGTGGCTCTCAAGGGGCCATGCACCACTCCTGTGGGAGAAGGTTTCTCTTCAGTCAATGTGGCCTTAAGAAAAGGGTTGGATCTCTATGGCGCCGTGCGGCCAGTGAGGAACCTTGATGGATTGAAGACACGTTATTCGGATGTTGATGTGATCGTCGTGCGAGAGAATACAGAAGGTCTCTATGCCGGAATTGAGAATGTCATTAAAAAAGGGATTGTGACAAGCATCAAACTTGTGACAGAAGAAGCCTCTCGCCGGATTGCTCGTTTTGCTTTTGAATATGCAGTTAAGCGACAGCGATCGAAAGTCACGGTGTTCCACAAGGCGAACATCATGAAAAAAAGCGACGGACTTTTTATTAAGTGTGCACGAGAAGAGCATCAAAATTTTTCTGAGTCTATTGAATACGAAGAGATGATTATTGATGCGGCATGTATGCGGCTTGTGCAAGATCCAACCATCTTTGACGTCATACTCTGTGAGAACTTTTATGGCGATCTGATCTCTGACCTAGTTGCAGGTTTTGTTGGAGGCATTGGCGTCACGCCAGGCGCGAATTTTGGACAAAAGTGTTCCGTTTTTGAGGCCGTTCACGGTTCGGCGCCTGATATTGCTGGTCTCAATGTAGCCAACCCACTGGCGCTCATCATGACCGGTGTGATGATGTTGCGTTATCTTGCAGAACAAACGGGTGATCAAGATTGTGAACAAGCCGCGAATCAAATTCGTGATGCATACAGCGCCTGTTTAGCGGCTGGCGAGCGAACTTCCGATTTGGGTGGGGATCTTACAACCAGCCAATTTGCCAATGCGGTTATCAAAAGACTTTAGGTAAAATTTCTCCGTGTCAGAATCAACGAAATGGAAACTGCCAGGCGCCAATGGCGAACTGATCCACGGTCATAGTCATAGACCGCGGAAGAAAGCTCGCGGTGTGATTCTTTTGGTCCATGGTTTCAAGGGCTACAAAGACTATGGCATGTTTCCCGTTATCGCGCATCACTTGTGCGATGCTGGATATGTTGTGCACTGCATGAATTTCAGTCATAGCGGTATGCTTGATGGCGACGGGCCTTTCGAGCGTCCAGACTTGTTTGAGGCTGACACTTGGAATAAACAAGTTGTTGATTTGCAAGCAGCGATCAAGGCCATTGATGAAGGCGTCTTGCAATCGCAAGGTCTGCCATTGATTCTCATGGGTCATTCACGAGGTGGGGTTGCCGTTTTATTGGCGGCTGCGCGGGGAACCCAGGACTTAGGGCAACTTCAGCCAACAGCAGTTGTGACGATAGCATCGCCCTGTGTGTGCAATAGTTACTCACCAGAGGCGTGTGCAAAGCTACTGGAAGATGGTTGGCTTGCGTCACCCTCATCACGTACCAATCAAGAGTTGCGCGTTGGTTCTGGCTTTCTCAAGGAACAACTCGATGATCCAGAGAGCCACGATCTTGAGGCCCTGGTGCAACAATTGTCTTGCCCGGTACTGCTAGCGCATGGAGAGAGTGATCGTACCGTTCCTGTCGAGGCGGCCGACGTCCTTGCCCAGGCCATTGAATCGGGCGGGCAATCGGCCACCGTGGTGCGACTGCGTGATGGTGATCACGTTCTCAATACACCCAATCCAGCCCCTCTTGATGAAGCTCCTAGTCCGCAACTTGCGGCGTTCTTGTCGATGACAGGGCAGTTTCTTGATGGGCAGTTATCGAAAGATCACCCACGTTCTGGTGGCGGTGGAGGCATGTGGTTTCGATCACCTTGGGCACTCTTGTTGGCGGTGATTCTGGTTGGTTTCTGTATCCGAATTCTGACCGGGGGGCTGGTCGGCCTCGGGATTGATGAGTCGTACGCCGTCAGTACATCGCGTCACTTGAGCATGAGCTATTTTGATCACCCCCCAATTTCATTCTGGTTGCCATGGGCAAGCACGCAGATCTTCGGCACCGAAGCATCACTAGTGGTAAGGCTCCCTTTTATCCTTTTGTTTGCGATCAGCACATTGGCTCTTTTTCTGTTCACACGCCACCTTTTTGGCGCTTGGGCAGGCGCCTGGGCGGCAGTCTTATTCAATTGTGCGGCGGTCTTTTCGATTAGTAGTGGGGGCTGGGTATTGCCTGATGGCCCACTGATCTTTTCACTTCTCTTATCAGCCTTATGCATGGCCGTTGTTCTTTTTCCAACGCAAAGATTGCAACAATCAATGCAGTGGCTTTGGTGGATGGCTGCGGGTGTTTTTCTTGGCTTAGCGATGCTCTCTAAGTATCACGCCGTTCTCTTTGGGGCTGGAGCATTATTGTTTGTCATCTCTTCGCCAGCTCATCGAAGGTGGCTGTTGCACCCGGCCCCTTATGTAGGGGTCGCCATAGCGCTGCTTATGTTTGTTCCGGTCGTGCTCTGGAATGTTCAGAATGAAGGAGCCTCTTTTGCCTACCAGGGGGGCCGAGCTGCAAGTGAGGGCATTCGGCCTGATCGATTGATCACCAATATCTTGGGGCAGATGGCTTTTGTCCTGCCCTGGATCTGGGTGCCACTGATTGGCATGTTATGGCTCGGACTACGTGTTGGTCCGAGACATCCTCGCAAGTGGTTTTGTGTGTGCCTTGCCATCATTCCCATCATCTTGTTCACGAGCGTATCGATCTGGGGTTCACGGGGATTGCCACATTGGCAGGCACCGGGATATCTATTCCTTCTACCCATCCTTGGGGCATGGGTCACAACAAAGATCACCTTGAATGATCGTGGAGTGATCTATTGGCTACGTTTCTCAGTTGCCGCCATCATCATTATTATGCTTGCACTAACCATCCATGCTATGACTGGTTGCTCAAAAAGATCCTACGGTGGACGTCGTGAACTGGACAAAGCTTGCTGAGACCCTTGATGAGCAAGGTTTTTTAGACAGAGAAGATGTATTTGTGGTCGCGCCTTATTGGATTGATGGCGGCAAGATCGACTACGCGCTCCGTGGCCGTGTTCCAGTGGTGGTCTTTAATCCACACCCCAAGCACTTTCTCTACCGATACGACCAAGAGGATCTGCTAGGCCATGATGCACTTCTGATTGGCATTGACGACAATATGACTGATGTGTTGCAACGGCTTGGACCCTACTTCACTTCTCTTGGGCCAGAGCGAACAGTGACGATTGAGCGAGCAGGAGAGGGTGTGGTTGATCTGACCGTCATTGATGCGCAAGGGTACCGTCAGCCCTACACTTTTTAGGAATCAATCATGGTCGCGTCACTGGCGTCAGTTTGACGTCGAGAGTTGCTCGAGCGGGGCATTGATATCTCGAACAGCTTCAATAAGCGGTGGATCTTTTTGAGCTTGTCCCGTTGTTGTTTCAGAATCCAAAGCGGACGAAGCAATCTTGCCATCGGCACCGACATCTTCAATCCGTACTGCAACACGGCGAGACACGCCTCGTTCTTGCATGGTTACTCCAAACAAGGCATCGCAGCACCGCATCGTATGCTTGTGGTGAGTGATGACAATGAAATGACTTTCTTCTAAGAACGGCTTCAAGTTGCGGCAGAATCGCTCCACATTCTTGTCGTCCAGAGCAGCATCGACTTCATCGAGAATACAGAAAGGCGATGGCTTCGACTTAAAGATCGCCATCAGTAAAGCAACCGCAGTCATGGCCTTTTCGCCACCAGACAATTGACTGATAATACGCGGCTCTTTTCCGGGTGGCTTTGCCCTTACCTCAATGCCTGATTCGAGAATGTCGACGTTGCCTTCTTCGTCTGGTACTAACAAGAGGTCAGCGCTGCCGCCCCCAAAGAGTCGACGGAACATGCCATCCTTACTGGCGAAGTTCTCTTTGATAGAGTCAAAGCTCTTTTCGAAACGCTCACGGCTGGCACTCTCGAAGTGTTCAATGAGTTCACCGAGCCGTGATCTTGCATCATCAAGATCAGCGACCTGTGCAATGAGATCTTCGTTGCGGCGATCTAACTCATGCTCTTCTTGGATCGCATCGACATTAACATTTCCAAGCTTGCGTAGTTCTTGCCTCAACTCATCGAGTGTAACCTGAGTAGCCTCTCGATCGACCGGTTCAAAGTCATCCGAGGCTCGTTGAATTTCGTATTCAGCGTACTGCGTAGGAAGATCAATTTCCATTTCTTCGAGGGCGCGTTCTTCCAATCCTTCTCGCTTGATCTCCGCTTCCCGGCGACTCATTTCGATGGCGTGATAATCCCGATCTATTTGCGTTGCTCGTTGCCGCAATGAAGTCAGGTGTTCGGTCAGCTGTTCCATCTTTGTGTTGAAGGTTGCCAGTTCGGTCTGCAAGAGAGCCGAGGTGCCACTGAGGTCTTCAACTTGTCGGTCGACATCACTCTCTTCGTCTATGGCTTCTTGAATAGCTCCCTCGTGTTGTTCGATCTGGCTCAAGCGGGCATGTGCTTGTTGTGTGCAAAGTTCGAGTTGACGAGTTGTTTCATCATGGGCACTTTTTAGATGGCGTCGCTCACGTCGATCTGACTCATGTTTCTCACGTGCTTGACTGAGATCAATGCGTGATTGTGTAAGCGCATCTTCGGCGCTTCGGGTCGCTGCAACGGCCTCTTGGATAGCCTGTTCCGATTGCTTTAGATCATAGTTGGATTGTTCGTATTGCTGCTCAAGAGACTCAAGCTTATCGGCGGCCGTCTTTTGTTCTTGCTGGAGCTGCTTGGAACGCACGGCCTGCTCATTGAGTTCGCCGGCAGTGGCGGTGTGCTCACGTCTGATGCGATCAAGTTCATCGGTGAGGCGTTGTTGCTTGTACTGGGCATCGATGACATCGTCGCGAGCCTGGTTCAGTTGAGTCATGACTTGACGATGAGCGTCCTGGGCTTGCGTTGATTCTTCAAGAAGATCACTTAACCGTCGATCAAGTTCATCGATGTGATCATCAATCGAGGTGAGCTCTCTATTGAGACCACCCATTTCAATTCTCCGAGCCAGCCAGCCATCACTTTGCTCGGCACCATGCTGAGAGGCGAGCCGAATACGTCCATCGGCTTCCACTAGATCGCCATCTTGGGTGACGAAGCGCCATCTTGGATACATGTTGCTCAGTTCCAAGGCGTGAGTGAGAGAACGTGCAATAGCGGTTTGGCCAAGCAGGCGTTTGATTGGCTCAATGGCAATGGGATTCACGCGAATCAAAGCCATCAAAGACTGGGTGCCTGGTGGAGGTTCCGGTGTTGATTGATCGTCAGATATTTGGGTGGGCGAAATAATCTCAACAGGTCCGATGGACTCAAT
>CALCOW010000514.1 GCA_937899935.1 uncultured Phycisphaerae bacterium | reverse complement strand
TTTTTCATCGCTATCAATCAAGGTGATATTGTGGTTTGCCTCGTTGAGGACTTCAGCGGCGTGGGATCCCACCTCGCCGGCACCACAGATGATGATGTTCATTTTTTCACCTTAGGTTCTCTGAGTTCTCGGAAGCGAAGTGCGATTCTACATATCCATTCAGCGCAATGGCTGGCCCTCGCCCAGTAGTCCATCACAGAGCATCTTGCGTTATCGGCAGCTTAGATCAACCCGGCCACCCCTTCTCAAGCCGCTGGTTGGCTGGTGCCCATTGGTATCAACGCGCATTCGCTGATTTCAGCTTGTCCTGAATGCCCCCTGGGCTATGCTGAATGATCAAACAAAAGGCCCTTTAAGGGTCGAAGGGGGCGGAATGATGAATGGCCTTAAGATTTTGGTAGCAACTAGTCTTGTGACCAGTGGGTTGGTGGCATTGGGTTGCCAGACAACCAGACAATCCAGAAATGATGATCGAATGACAGAGATCGCTGCCTCCCGCAGCCGATCGCTTGTGATGCCGGGGCAGAATTTACTGAGCCTGACAGGCGAAAATCAATGGCTGGCTCAGGAGCAACGGTTGTTGATGGGACGCCGCGATAGCCTTCTGAATGTGGGTCGGATACCTGCCTTTGCACCCATTTATGTGGCTCAGATACGGACTTGGGACCAGCAGCAGATAATCAACGGCCGGCCAAATGAGTTCTTTATTCGTACAAATCGCAGCCTTGAGACGAATGGTCCACGGTAAAACAAGACACAACCCTCATTTTTAGCCAATTAAGGCATTTAAGGATCCCTGAAATTTGTCATAAAGTCTTGTGAGCGTCGGAGTTGTTCTTGACGGTCGTACATCGCATCGTCATACTTTAACCTAGTGGATTTGGGGCATTTACTCTTTGCTCAAGCCGGCCCCATCCAAAGGGCAAACAATAACTTTCACTTGATCTGATGGAATGGGGCACCACAGATTGGGCGGCGATACGTGGGGGCATCTCTATATGGCCACAACGACTAAAAAAGACCTAATTGATCGCATCGCTGACGAAACAAATCAGCGAAGAACAGCAGTGAAGAAAACTGTTCAAGCGTTTCTGAACAATGTGATCGATGAACTAGGCAAAGGGAACCGACTTGAGTTTCGCGACTTTGGTGTCTTTGAAATTCGCCAACGTGCACCGCGCATTGCTCAAAACCCCAGAACACTTGAACGTGTTCCGGTACCAGCCAAACGAACGGTCAAGTTTAAGGTTGGTCGATTGATGAAAGAGGCCCTGGATGAGGAAATGACAACGGCAGTTGGAGCAATAGACCCCTCAAGCGAGGTCTTAGAGATGACCGTCAGCGTCGACTAACTGATACCGCAGCTTGCCAACGCACCCTGATGGAGTGCGATTGAGAGTGGATAAAGTGTGGAAGAACTGACGCAGCAGCGCATTACCCGCTGCCGTGTCCTCATGGATGATATGAAACGTGGCTCAAAGGATGAGCGACTCAAACGAACATCATGATCAAGGCACCCGATCTCAGACCGGGGGGTCGTCTAAGAGTGGGCCTTCGACCGGCCCTAAAGCTTCGCGTGCGACGAAAACAAGCTCTCAAGCAACTGCTCGAGAACTCACGCACTTACTGGAAGCACTACCACCTCATGCGATGGAGGCCGAAGTCAGCCTTTTGGGTTCAATGCTACTTGAGCCTACGGTTGTTGGTGATGTTGTACAGACGCTAAGAGGCGGATCTGACTTCTTTAAACCCGCCAATGGTGCCATTTATGACGCCATGGTGGAGCTTTACGATAAACATGCCTCTGTCGACATTGTGCAACTGAATCAGTTACTGGCCGACCGTGATGTGTTGAATTCTGTCGGTGGCCTTGATTATCTCATTGAGTTAGCCAATGCCGTACCAAGTGCCACGAACGCACCCCATTATGCAAGGTTGGTGCGACAGAAAGCAACGATACGTCGTTTGATCTCTGCGGCGGGTGAGATCTTGGTGGATGCTCATCAGAACGCAGATGATGCTGAGACAGTATTGAATACTGCCGAGCAACGTATCTTCGAAATTGCTCAGCAAGGCGAGGAGCGCCGGATCGACTCCTTGCATGATCTTATCACTGAGGCCATGACTGTCCTGGAGAAACAGGAAGGTCGTACGATCACCGGTGTGCCAACTGGTTTTACGGAATTAGATGAAGTGACCGGTGGTTTGCAGCGAGGCGAGTTTATTATCGTTGCAGCGCGACCATCAATGGGTAAGACAGCGCTGGCGCTTAATATGGCTGAATATATGGCGACGCACGACTATCCAGTGGGTCTGTTCAGTCTTGAAATGAGTAAGCAGCAATTGGTTCAGCGATTACTTGCAGCAAGAGCTCAAATCAATTCCCAACGTCTTCGCCGGAATATGCTCCGTACAGATGACTATCGTTCATTGATGACGGCTTGTGGTGAACTTATGAGTGCACCGTTGTTTATTGATGACACGCCAGGCCTCACACTGATGCAGCTCAGAGCTAAAGCTCGTCGGATGAGTCAGAAGCACGGCATTAAGGCCCTTTTTATTGATTATCTCCAACTCATGAGCCTTGGTGGTCGCGTTGAATCTCGCCAACAGGAGGTCAGTTCCCTGAGCCGTGGAGTGAAAGCGCTGGCTCGAGAACTCGATCTTCCAGTTGTTTGCTTAAGCCAGCTGAATCGTGCCGCGGCAGAACGGACTGGGCATCGCCCATTATTGAATGACCTGCGTGAGTCCGGTGCTATTGAACAGGATGCAGATGTTGTGACCATGCTCCACCGAGAGGAGTACTACCATGCGTCTGATCCAACCTGGATTGAAGCCAATCCTGATAAAGCAGGATTTGCAGAGTTGATTATCGCTAAACAAAGAAATGGACCAACACCAGTTATTTCTCTGTCGTGGCATGCCAACTCAACGCGATTCCAAGACTATGCACCTGAGTCCACAGGCGCCGGTTTAGGCGCCTTCACGACTGGAGGAAGTCCCTACTCGGCGAGCTCGACAGCAGCGGCGTCGGGCGTTGGAATTCAAGATGATGTTGATGATGGATTGCCGCCAATTTAATGCGTCATTGTAATCTTTAGGCGCGACCAATCTCGCGCAGAACGCTCCAAGTGATGTATGCAAAGTACAGAATAAGGAGCGTGATACCCTCGCCACGTGTAATTCGTGACGGCCCAGAGATAGCAATTGGTATCAAGATGATTGTGAATGCCAGCATGGCACCCATATCCCACCAGCCAAATGGCATTGGTATCGGTACCACACCGGTGAGTGCGGTGACACCCATGACGAGCAATAAGTTGAATAAGTTCGAGCCCACCACATTGCCAACCGCAAGATCAGGTTGATTGCGTTTAAGTGCGGTCAGTGAAGTCGAAATTTCTGGAAGGCTTGTTGCGACAGCCACAATCGTGAGTCCGATGAGTTCATCACTGAGACCCCACCATTTGGCCAGTGAGACAGCACCGGTTTCGGTGAGTTTGCCGCCGATGATGAGCAGCAATAAACCAATTGCACACCAGCCTATGCCGGGCAAGACCTTGGCCTCGCTGCTCGTCGGTACCAGTTTGCTGGCCTCCTTGACCAACTTGTCCTTACGGTCACTTTGGCCCTGGCGAATCCAAACAATGGTGCACACAGCGAAACAGGCGGTGAGTGCGAGTCCTTGTATCCAGCCAAATCCAGCAATACCGCCGGTGCCCGGAAGCACCCACCCCAATGCTCCGAGCGCAATGGTTAGAAAAGTCGCCACCACCATCATTGGCATTTCACGCCTGAGTACCTTGCTGGTGACGCAGAGGGGCACAATGATGGCCGAAATACCAATCACTAAGCCGATGTTGGCAATATTCGATCCAATGACATTGCCAAAGCTCAATTCAGCAGAACCACTGATAGCTGCAATAATATTCAGGGCAAGCTCAGGGGCACTGGTTCCAAAGGCGACGACGGTGAGCCCAATGACTAAAGTAGATATGCCTAACCGTTCAGCAATCCGAACAGCACCGTCGACAACCCATCGGCCGCCTAGCATAAGAAGGGCCAGGCCAGCCACCAGGAGGATGGCTGCAATTGCTGGCCCAGGTCGATAGTTGAGCAAATCGCCCATTGAACCGATCATTCTTTGGCGATTGTAGTAACAGGAACCCGACCGTGGTGCTTACAAGCTCCAATCTCACAGTCCATTTAGACCGACCAGTAAACCTCCCACCCTCATCACCCCTAGATCAAGATTGCTTTATGCCACTACAGTTCGATAAAGACGAACTGGCGAACACGCTGAGCCAGGCAGCATCCGGCGATCAGGAGGCCTGGAGAAGGCTGGTAGAGGCTTATAGCTCCCGGATCTTTGGCTTGATACGGGCCAGATGCAATGATCCAGGCTTAGCTGAGGAAATCACACAATCGACTTTTTGCACTCTGGCAACCAAGCTCGAAAACTACACAGAGGTCGGGAAGTTCGAGTCATGGCTTTTCCGGATTGCGATCAATCGACTGCGGGATGAAATGCGTCGTCGCAAACGTCAGGCGACGCCAGTGGCCGATGACACCTTGAGTGGTCTGCACGCCAATACAAACTTGTCCATGGGTTCAGGATCGTCTTCAGAAGCTGATCCAGAGATGAATAAGCAGCTCCGTGATGCTTTAGGGCACCTTTCTGATGCGGATCAGAAGATCCTTCAGCTACGTCACTTTGGAGATCTGAGCTTCAAACAGATCGCGGAGATTCTCAATGAGCCCCTGGGCACCGTCCTCGCTAGACAGCACCGAGCTTTGAAGAAACTCCGGGAAATACTCCAGAGAGACGATTCCAGCCCAGAATAAAGCTTTTTTCCAGAAAAAGAGGTCATTTGCACAGCAATAGCAGGCAATGTTTAGCAAGATGAGGCGTTAGCCAGTACGGAGATGCGCATGAATAGGCGTAAATTACATCCTGGATCCGGTTCTGAAGACCTTCATGGGGAACGCTCACACACTGAGCCATTGTTTGACCTTGAGGGGCACCCAATTGACCCCGAGCTCAGACGAGTTGACCGTGCGGTCGAGCGGCTGGCTCGCTCTCAGTCAATCCCAACGGGACTTGCAGAGCGTCTGTACCAGGCGTCGGTCGAGCACCTACCAACTCCACAGAAGATTCAGGTGGACTTCCAGCAGACGCAGCGATCCCATCGAAGTCGTTCCTGGCGATCGCCAGCATTTTCGAGATTAGCGATGGCAGCAGCCGTGGGACTGGCGTTCATTGTCGCTATTTGGGCAATGACAGAATCGACCCCAACGCCACTGCCATACCAGACATCGATGATTGCAAATACCAATAGTGGCTCAAATATTGTGCTCTTCGCCAAACCAATTGGTCCAGAGCGGTCACCACTGACACGAACTGGTAAAGCCGTATTTGTAGTATCACGTGATGATGTGGCGAGCCCTGTCTCGCAGCTGATGGAGACAGATCGGATGTCCTACTCTGACTTGATTGGCGATATGGCCAACATTGTTGAAGAGGCATCAAGTCCATCAATTGAAGCTGATTATCAGCAATACGATATTTCTGGTCCTGACTTGGGAATTTGACGCACCATCTCGTGAGAGCTTTACCGCGGTTACAGTGTCGTAGACAAAGCTCTTTAGGCATCATCTTGGGTATATTCCAAACTCTACTTCACCAGGAAACCTGCCATGCATACCACCTTCGGTAGTTTGTTGGTTCTCGTTATGACTCCGTGTTTGGCCTTGTTTTTTGTTTCCACAGATCTAAGCCAAGCACAACAGCAAGCATCACCAGCTGAATTTGAAGCACCCATGCCAGATTCAGTTCGCCTGCTGCCGGTTCAAATCAGCCGTGATAACCAAGCATCGACGTCTTCTTTTGTCGATCAATGCATCGAAGTTGCTGAACAGATCGATCCGGTCTGGGCGGAACGGCTGCGACAAACTTGTGGCGATGATCCAGAAGCTCTCGAAAAGGCTCTGCAACGGTACGGCGGGCGTATCAGTGCCCTGGTTGAGCTCCGTGAGGTTGATCCAACGCTTTATGAGCTCAAATTGCAGGAGATTCGCAATGAGATGCAGGTCCAGAGGGTCATGAATGAGATGCGACAGGCGGTTCACGAGGAAGGTGTGCAATCGAAGTCAGTCGAAGCCCTCAATAGTCAGTTGCGGGGTCTTGTCTATATGCAAGTGGTTCTGAACCACAAGGTCCGTGAACTGTATCTGCAACGCCTGAGATCTCATGTAGAAGAGCTTGAAGCCTCAATCGTTGATGAAAAATCCAATTTTGGAGCGGTCGTTGAGCAGCAATACCAGGAACGACTCAGTGGCGTTGGCCTGACCGAAGGGCCACA
>CALCOW010000513.1 GCA_937899935.1 uncultured Phycisphaerae bacterium | reverse complement strand
CAGCTACTGCTTCGCGTGTGTTTGGATCAAGGCTATCCAGTTTGTTCGCAGCATCAAAAGCTCGCTGCGCTCCCATTGGAGAATAAATTCTTGGGTACCCTGCACGCAATGCCTCTTGCATAAACTCGCTTGCTTGCTCCTCTGGAAGCTGCGATGCAATGAGATCAATGTATCGATCGTGCACATTCCGCACACCTTCATGAAGCTCGACACGCTCGGTCACCAAGCGTTGTAGCGACTTCGGCGATGAACGCTCAAGCGCGTTAAGCATTGATGGCACTTGCGTGACTAAGAATTGATCGCGGGCTATGATTGCATCGTCCAGATCAATACGGTACGTGGCAACAGAGGCTACCAAGGTCTCATCACCATGATCATGATCGATGCCAACCTCACGCAGAACATTGATTAAGTTGGTGCCTTCGCCTGCAAGACGACCAGTACTAGCCGCATTGGCGCGACGCACTTCTCGATTGGCAGCTGGCAACATAGCCTGTTGATCTTCATTTAGAAGGAGTGCTAAATTCGCCTGAAACTCACTATCAAGTTGCGCCCGCAAGTTAATCCATGTTGAAATGATCCTTGAACCTTCTGCATACATGGTCTTAAAGCGATCTGTCTGCACAAAGTCAGACATTGATGCCTGCATTTCTTCACGCATACCATTCATACGAGATCGCCATACCTCTCGCACAGCCCCTCGATCATCTTCAGCAATTTCACCGGCTTCACGTTGGCGTTCTATCTCTTCTTCAATGTCCGCACGAATCTCTTGAAAACGCTCTCGCATGACCTCTCGCTGTTCGATGATCTCGGGGTCATTTTCCAGATCAGGGCGAGACTCACTGAGTTCGGCCTGGATCTCGTCAACGTTGACACGAAATGCTGCGTCATAGTCCTCGATGAGCGTCTTGATCATCGACTGCTGGTCACGCGAGAGATCCAACGTTCGTGCATAGGTATTGAGATCTCTGACCATATACGTAGGACGAAAGATTTCTTCACCAACGACCTGCGTCAGATTAGCCATTCGACTCATGTTACCCATGCCCCGGCGCCCACTCTGCTCTCGATCATTCCCCCGATTCTGCTGGCCATCTCGTGAAGGTCGATCTTGCCCGCTGGCAAGACCAGCCGTCAAGGAAATTGATAAGACTGCCAGACCAAGGCTTCGAACCAGGACATTCCATTTCGAGACGGATCGCATGTTGATCACTCCTGTCGAATCCCACTCAAGCATGGCAGGATTGACGTTCTAAAGGTGCGGAAAAAGGAAACGAGCCCTATCGGGCCACTAGCAAGAGGAAAGCCCTCAAAACCGAGGCTCCTCTAGGTATGATTGTCGCAAATTTGAGAAAAGGGACAAGCTTGCCCCTCGAAGTAGACCAAAAACTGTGTTTATGCTGAATATAGGCCAAAAGAAAGCTGTTTTTAGTCCCCTTACCCTCTTCCATAAGCAATAAACAGGTGGGGGGAAATATGGGTATTTCACGCTGCCGCCTAGCAAACAAAGAGCCACTGTTTTGAGCACCAAGAAAGATCACTTATTACGAGATCCCCAAGCAGTCTTTGAGATCCTCGTGCAAGAAAACGCCGACATGCTGATGGCCTACTTAAGATCAATGGTGCGTGATCCGGGTGCGGTCGATGACCTCTTTCAAGAGACCATGATGACGGCCTGGCGTCGCCTTGATGATTTTGATCGCAGCCGACCCTTCGGCCCCTGGCTGCGTGGCATTGGCGCCAGGTTGATTATGGCCCACTACCGCAAATGCAAGCATGATTTCATGCTGATTAGTGAACCAATTCTTGAACGCATTCATCAACAAATGGATGGTTTAGACAATAAAACGCAAACCTCTTTCAATGACTCGATTGGCCACTTACGAGACTGCATTAAAACACTGCCCACCAAACTAGAAGATGCAATATCAGCTCGGTATCTCAATGAACACAGTCCGTTGCAGGCAGCAGATCATCTAGGCATCTCTCAAGAGGCTATTAAGAAGCGTCTTCAAAGAGCACGCATGCAATTACTCAAGTGCCTACAACGGAAGCGCGTGATGGCTGGAGAAACGACATGATCAATCAAGAGCCCACCGACTCTGACATGCCTTATTCGCCCGAGAAAGATCCCATTGAGGCTACCGATAGTGCTCTGTCTCCCGATGATCTTGCACCGCAAGAGCTTGATCAGGCTGCTGACCAACAAGTCATACACGCCCTACTACAACACTGGTATGGGGATAGAACTGCGGTCCGTAGAAACATTCAAGCAACCTTCGCCAAATTACAAGATGATGCCATGACGGCGGCTCCCATCGCGGGACGCATCAGCAGCCGTTGGTATTTTCTCTCATCTTCCATCGCTGCGGCACTGCTGATCATCTGCGGCGTTTGGTTTGTAACCAATTCGAATCGACCGGCCATGGCAACGGTTGAAGCCGCACTGCGAGCCGATCAACAAATACTCGATCGTAGCTATGTCATGACGATGGAGTTCCCGGCCACGCATCCAGCCGGACCCGTCACCCGGGTGCATTTAGATCTACGTGAAAACAAATATGTTGCCAGGTTGATCAACCATCGTGGCCATCCTGTGGTCATGGGCCACAACGGCGAACAACCATGGATCGTGTTGCCGGATGGCCAAGCTGTTTTTCGGAGCCATCGGATGGGCATTGAAGATCTATTGATGGAAGACAGCGATGTTTCAATTCCATTTCTGACCGTCGAAAATGTCCTGAGCCGCCTTGGCGACAACTACGAACTCAGTCTTATTTCTTCGCAGCGTTTATCAAGCGATGACCGCGTTTCGTGGAAGTACCTGGTTGGCTATCGCAGCGATGGCGCTGGAACAGGACCTGATCGGATTGAAATGTGGTCACACCCAGATACTGGTACGGCGCAAAAATTAATATTGCAGTGGTACGATTCGGCCAAGCCAGGGCAACCACAAAAGGTCATTTTTCAACGTATTGATGCAAGCGTTCAGACAGATGCGTACTACGAACCAGATGCACACACACACGAAGGCGTTGAGAGAAATCCTCGTCGCAGAACGACTCAACATCTCATGAAACGCGACAGTAATCAAGATGGTTTGTTGAGTTTGGACGAACTGGGTCCAAACGGCGCCCGACTCATGACGAAATTCGACAGCAATGAAGACGGACTTCTGGACGCATCAGAAATCAAACAAATACAACCACCACTACGAGGCCCCGGGCGACCAGAGCATTCAGAAGACATGCCAGATGATCCCTCGACTTCGACCGAACCTCTGCCACCGCCGTTGAACTCATTTGAACAAGAGTAGATTCATTACTGCATTGATGAAATTGGCAGTAAAATGCCTCAATGAATTCAACCATTGATCAAATCGCGCAACACCGATCTATTCGTCAATTCACCTCACAGCCGGTGGCTCCAGAACTTATTTCTCAAGCTGTAAAAGCTGCCCAACAAGCAGCAACGAGTTCGAATGTGCAGGCGTACAGCATGCTGCAAATCAGCGATCCTAAAGTACGCCACAAACTTGCTGAACTCTGCGGAAACCAAGAGAAGGTGGCCGAATGCGGGGCTTTTTTTGTGATGTGTGCAGACTCAAGAAGACATCGACTTCTTGCAAAAAGAGCGAATAAGAAATACCAATCTCATCTCGAAGGCTTTCTTGTTGGCGTTATTGATGCCTGCCTCTTCGCCCAAAATCTGGCGATCGCCTTTGAGTCAATGGACCTCGGGATATGCTATATCGGAGGCCTACGTAATGATTTAATTCAAGCCCAGAAACTGCTCAATTTTCCAATCGGCGTCTACCCACTCTTTGGATTTTGTGTGGGTTATCCCGACGAAGATCCCTTTAAGAGACCACGACTACCCCTGCAAGCGGTCCTGTTCAAAGACCAGTATCCAAGCGACCAAGAGATGCTGGATCTCATCGATGAGTACGACCAAGAAATGTCAACCTACTACATACAGCGAGGTGCATCTGGGCGCACTTGGTCTCCACAGATTGCTGGCTTCCACGAAGAGCTCCGGCGCGGCGACCTAGCTGATTTCTATAAAGAGCAAGGCGCTAATCTTACTTAGTTCTATAACTAAAAATGAAATCAATTATTGCATTGGCTTTGCTGAGGCTTCACTAATCAATTTGCGTGTAGCCTTGTGAAGGACGTCCGCAGGAAGTGCATAGGTCTTGGTTTGATCTGAACGGGCGATATTCATCCCAACTACGCGACCTTCAACATCAACCAAAGCGCTTCCGCACTGCTCCGGATAAACAATACCGTCATGCTGTATCACTTTTCCAAACCCACTTGTTCTTCGGCTCAATGCTCGATGCCCTTTTCGGGGAGCACCACCAGCCTGCGCTCCAACTCCAGGCAGTCGACCGAGGGTGGCTGTTACTGATTGATCTGAACCAGCTCGTACAAAGGCAATCTCAACGGCATCACCAATAGCGCGGTCACGGATTTCTGAAATGAGTTCTTGCCGAGTCCGCACCTGAACTCCATCCACTGCGGTAATGACATCTCTTGGCATTAAACCCGCGAAGGAAGCGCCGGTATCCTCGCGAACCGAGATGATCGAAACGCCACTGTCATGACCACGCGCGAGGACCACACCTAAGAACGGCTGATCAGCGCGTCCGGTTTTCGAAATATACTCGCCGAGTGATCGCACCCCGACCGAGATGGGAGTCGGGCGATGCCCAACGGTAAACACGAAGGAGCCCACCTCTGGACGCTGCCCCATGGCAAAGACGACTGGCTTCAACCCACTTACGTTGGTCTCGACTAACGCCAGGTCTACTTCTCTGTCTTCCGCTACGATCTTCGCCGGCACACGTTTTCCATCGGGCTGCACTACGGTGAGTGATCCCGTCCCGAAATCAAGATCTGAATGTTTAGCAATAACCAAGCCGTTGGCATGAACGACCAGGCCGTAGCCAATCGGCTCTTCATCACGGAACACCTGTACGGTGGATTCGGAGACAGCTTGCGTGCCAGGAATCATCGTCTTCAGCAAGTCGACTTCGTTTTTTGAAACTCGATTGCGAAAATTTGGATCTGGCCAGCGTCCACCCATCTTGCACTCAAGGGTCTTTCGCTTGTCATTCTGACTCAGCGTCACTTTAACCTTGTCATTGGGACGGTACCCAAGCTCAATCATCCTCAGGTCATCCATCGTACGAACACGCTGTCCATCAATGGCCAGGAGCATATCATTGGATGAGATGCCGGCCGCACGGGCCATCCCAAAAGGATCAATCCGACGGACGCGTAAACCCTCTCCATCACTGACACCATCAATGCCCAAACTGGCTTGCTGCCCACAATTGCGCCGCACCACATTCAAGATGTCACGAAAGCGTCGGTGCGTACGAATTGGCTTCATATCGGGGTCGCTGGCAATGTGATTAAATTGAGACCAACCTTGGGCGGCAGCCGTCTCAAGATTCTGCAACGCGAGCTGATTGAACTCCTGCCTTTCATTCGTATCTTCAGCCTCTAAGCCTTGACGAACGTAACAGCAGGCAAGGTGGTAATAACCATCACCGAGATGAGGCTGGGCATCAATGCAGCCCTCGAAGGCACGTTGCGCTTCAGCGAATCGCCCCTGATCGAGCAGGTCATAAGCACTGGATATTGAGGCTCCAAAGTCTCTTGGCCAGAGTTCTCTTCCCAGCCGTATATCTGTTTTTAGTCGCTCGAGAAAGCTCTTTGTCACATTGATCGCTGTCGAAGAATTTTCGTCTGGAGAATCACCCGTGGCCACATTCACACCAACGAGATTGCCATGCAAATCAATCAATGGACCACCAGAATCACCTCCATTGAGGGTGGCATCGGTCTCAACCAGTGGTCCAAAATTAGTAACCACCCGGCCAGCACGTACGCTGGGAGGTCGAAAGGGTGACGTCTCTATACCCAAGGTATGGCCAAGAGATAAAACCCACTGTCCTTGTTGAAGGGCATCACTGTTACCAAACTCTATGGCTGGCAATGAGCGACCATCGGTATCACATTTAATAAGCCCATAGTCGATCGGGCCTTCCATGTGTTGGCCAAGTGTCCGCCCCCGTAAAACCGAACCATCAGAGAGGTACACCCAACAGCGCCGACCGGGCTCCTCGATCACATGCGCTGCCGTCAGAATGTAGCCATCGGATGAAATGATGGCGCCTGTGCCACCACGTACAGATCCAGGCAAGTTGATGCGCAAACCGACCACCGAGGGGAGCGCTCCAGCGGCTGCTTTTTTGATGGCGTTTTCGAGCTGGGAGACCTCAAGAAGATTGCGAGGTGTAATGAGGTCAATGTTGCTGGGAACATCGAGATACCGCTGGA
>CALCOW010000512.1 GCA_937899935.1 uncultured Phycisphaerae bacterium | reverse complement strand
CCCGATCAAGAAGCCGCTGCCTTTATTAATGCGTTGACGACACGCTATGGACCTCTTAATGCCACCGAACAACGTGCGGACCTGATGGATCCAGATGCCAATCGCAGGTTCAAACAGCCTGTGGTTTGGTACGAGTTTCTGTTTTCCTCGGGAAGCGTGCCTGGGGTCAGTCAGTTCATTCTTTTTGATCCAGTCACGGGCGTTCGTGTCGCCAGATTCTCCTATGTGATGCTTGAGGACGCAGAGGCGGGGAATCTGGTTTATCCTCTGTCTATGCAGCCCGAGGCCCTTGCCTTAGAACCTATTGTGGAACCCATTGATGTCCAGTGAACCAGTCATCAAGATTCGTGATGTCGTCAAACGTTTTGGCGAACAGACGGTTCTTGATGGAATCAATCTAGATGTCCGGCAGGGTGAAACAATGGTCATCATGGGTGGATCTGGTTCCGGCAAATCGACCATGCTGCGGATCATGATCGGATCACTTCACCCTGAAGAGGGTCGTGTCGAGATGTTCGACGAGTCACTTGGTGATCTGGATGAGGAGGGGTTGAATGAGGTGCGAAAGCAATTTGGCATTCTCTTTCAGTCCGGCGCTCTGTTTAACTCCATGACCGTTGCTGAGAATGTTGCTCTCCCCTTGACCGAGCATACAGATCTTGACGCCAACATTATTGATGTGATGGTAAAGATAAAACTTGAGCAAGTGGGGTTGCGAGAAGCCGCAGACAAGTATCCGTCTCAAATCTCTGGTGGCATGAAGAAGCGAGCTGGCTTAGCAAGGGCGCTGGCTCTGGATCCTAAAGTTCTTTTTTACGATGAACCATCGGCGGGCCTGGACCCCGTGACCAGTGCGCAGATCGATCGCTTGATTCTCGATCTCACCAAGAAGTTAGGCGTGACGAGCGTCGTTGTGACCCATGAAATGGACTCGGCGTTTACCATTGCCGATCGCATGGCAATGCTCGACAAAGGTCGTATGTTGATGGTAGGTACGCGGCAGGAGTATGAGGCCCTGCGTGATCTCACGCCTGAAGAAGTGGAGCATCGACCCGAAGCCGAACAGTTGATTCGGCAGTTTCTGCGCGGTGATGCTGATGGGCCATTGACGCGTCGTAAGATTGCCTCTAACTATGCCGAGGATTTGCTTGGTGAACAAGGGCCCAAGATTGGTCATGGTCCTGCAGTCCAATCGACGAGGAATGCTTAGTTGGCCTTGGGCCGGTAGGCTGGGCTGTGATAGGGCAGTCATTGAAGGTGCGAAATGACTACGTGGGGTAGCATTTCTAAGTAAGAAACAATGTCCGCGTGTATAAAGCAGCACGTTTTTAAAGGCAATTGGAGCAGGGCGCATGTCCAATCCCAGCGAACGACATAAGAACAATTTTAAAGCAGGCATCTTCATTACAGCATCACTGGTTCTTTTGATTGCGGTGATACTGGTACTGGCACCTTTGCGCAAGTGGTTTGCAAGTGGATCACACTATAAGGTTAGCTTTCCGATCACATCTGGCGTCAATGGTATGAGTACTGGTTCATCCGTGATGATCGGTGGCGTGGCCGCAGGAGAGATTGAGGCGGTGCATCCAGATGTGCTTAAAGATGGCCAACTTAAGCAAATCACGGTTTCTTTCGAGGTCTACGACACCTCCATTAAGATTTATCGCAACGCCAAGATTCAAGTGACCTCACCACTGATTGGCAGTGGCCCATTTTTGAGTATTACAGACACCGGATCTGAGACCGCTGTAGACACCGATCCCAAATTGAAAGACGAGCCAATTGCAGGTGTTTCCAGTGGAATGCTCGAGAGTCTATTGGGCTCAAGTGGTGCAGAGGCGCTCGTTGACTCACTCGTCAACATTGACAAGATTACGACGGAATTGACGCACGAGGGTGGGGTACTCAATTGGGCTCTTGGAAAAACTGGTAGTGAAGATGTCCAGCAAACGTTGAACTCACTGAAAGAGGCGTCTGCCCAAGCCGATGAAATGATTGCTGAAGTTCTCCAGTCATGGTCTCTTTGGGATGACGACATATCGGCCATTCTTACCGATGCACGCAGCTTGGTCGCGAATCTGAATACGGTCTTGCAAACGAATGAGAGTCGAATCAATAGCGTCATGGCCAATACAGATGAGATAACGGCGCAAATTAATGAAGCATTGCCGGGTATTCGTAAGCAAGTCACTGATTTACTTGCGCAAGGTGATCAGGCGATGCATTCGGCCAATGAAGTGCTGTTGCAAGTACGTAATGATTATCAAGGATGGGCGATTGATATTGGTGAGTTGCTTGCCAATCTCTCTCTGGCAGGCCAGCAGTTGAAGCTAGCTACCGTTGAGATTCGTAACAATCCGTGGAAAATTCTCTATCGTCCTGAAGCGAAAGAGATGGAACATGAGTTGCTGTATGAAACCGTTCGGCAATTTGCTTTTGCAGCAGCTGACTTGAAAGCTTCAGCCCAGTCACTACAGCGAATGCAAGAACAGGGTGACGCACAACTGGTCGAAGAAAACCCAACGACACGTCGGCTCATGCAGAACTTGGCCCGAAGTGCGGCCCAATATGAGAAGGTCCAAGAACAACTTCTCAACGTACTGCTTGTCGATGTTCAAGAAAAGAAAAAATAGACCATTCGCTTTGTGTTGATGATGGTCGCGGAGTAGCGCGTCTGCCGCTTCTGAATCCCATATCGGTGACGAGCTCTGATGATCCCCGTCTTGGGGTGTTTCGTGATGTGCGAGACGCAGATTTGCGCGGACGCACCAATGTTTTCATGGGAGAATCAGAACTCGTTTTACGCCGTCTCTTAAGAGAGCCGCAGCGGCTTCACTCACTCTTGTTGAGCCCCAATAAATTGGAACGTCTTCGACCAGCGTTAGAAGCTGCTGACCTGAGTTGCCCCGTCTACGTCGCACCATTGGAA